>NZ_JBTLQH010000010.1:0-202210 GCF_054461575.1 Flavitalea flava | reverse complement strand
TAGGCATCAATGCATACAATAAACCATAATTAAATCACCTTATCAACTCCACTGTCCGGCAAGATCATCACACCTCACAGGTTCACTTAGCGATATCGATTTTCACCTTCTTGTTCTTGATCTTTTCGTTCTTCACTAGCTGCAACGTAGCGCTGGCTTTGGATTTACGAACGGCAACAAAAGAAATAAAGTCTTTTACTTCGATCAGGCCGATATCTTCCTGTTTCAATTGCCCTTTATTCGCTAAAAACCCTACAATATCGATCTTATTGACTTTGTCCTTTTTACCGGCAGCAATAAAAAAAGTGGTCCATTTAGGTTTTTCCGGAATTACGCTGCTTTCCGGAAGCTCGATTTCCTCGATTCCGGGATCGATATAGGCGGGAAGTCTCTCTTCAGGAGACAATATAAGGATAGCGGTGCCGCTGGCTTCCATCCTCGCCGTCCTTCCGTTCCGGTGGGTGAAAACTTCTTCCGTATTTGGTAAATGATAGTGAATGATATACCGGATATGCGGTATGTCCAATCCCCTGGCCGCCAGATCCGTGGTCACGAGGACATTGGAGCTGCCATTGCGGAACTTGCCCAAGGCGCTGTCCCTTTCCGGCTGTTCCAGCGCTCCATGATAAAATACATTTACAATCCCTTTTTCTTTCAATATGGCGCTGGTCCGGTCCACGGATTCCCGGTGATTGCAAAATACGATTGTAGACCGGTTACCCAGGGAGCAGATCAGCCGGAAAAGCGTATCTGATTTGTCTTTATCCTCGCTCCTTACCCATTTAATGGCCAGCGCTGCAGATTTTTCACCGGATAAAAAATTGATCCGTTCGGGTTCGTGCAAACCGATAAAGGCGGGAATGTCCGCTGCTTCGGTGGCTGAGGTAAGGATCCTTTTGTTCAAAGAGGTAAGAGAGCCGATAATAAAGGACATTTCTTCCAGGAAACCCAGTTCGAGGGATTTGTCGAATTCATCCAGCACCAGTGTCCGGATCCCCGGCAGTTTAATATTTCCCCTGCGAATATGGTCTGCCAGTCTCCCTGGAGTTCCGATGATCAGTGCAGGGGCTTCCAGTAGATTATTTTCTTCTATTTCACGTTTATGCCCGCCATAACAACAGGTGACCTTAAATCCGGTACTCATGGTCTTAAAAACCTGTTCGATCTGCAGGGCCAGTTCCCGGGAAGGAGTAATGATCAGGGCCTGTGTTCCGGATTGGGAAGGATCCAGCAATTCCCTGACCGGCAGGAGAAACCCAAGGGTCTTCCCTGATCCTGTATCAGCCAGCAGGATCATATCTTTGCCCGTCTTATTGGCTTCCAGGGAAGCCAGTTGCATTTCGTTTAGAGCGTCGATCTTGAAATTGGAAAGTATCTGGTCAATCGACGGTGAATCCTTTTGCATTTTGCAAATTTACGCCCTATTTACCTGTAAATACGGGCTTTCTTTTTTCCAGAAAGGCTGCGGCGCCCTCTTTCATGTCTTCCGTAGCAAAACATTCTCCGAAAGCTTGCTGCTCCAAAATAAAGCCGTTGCCTGCTTTTGCGCCTTCTGCCGACGATGGTGACGCTGCCGACGCTGCCGGACTTCCGGCGGCGATATTCACGCATTCGATGATCCGGGCTACTGCGACAGGGGCCTTGGCCTGGATCGTCAGCAGGAACTCCCGGGTTTTGGATAACAATTCCTCAGCTGACGTGACCTGGCCCACCAATCCCAATCGCAAAGCTTCCTGTGCGTCAATCACCGCAGCGGAGAGCATTAATTCCAGGGCTTTGCCTTTCCCGATAAGTTGGGTCAGCCGCTGAGTGCCGCCATAACCGGGTATCAGCCCCAGGTTGACTTCCGGTTGACCGAATTTGGCATTGGCACTGCAAAAACGTAAATGACAGGCCATAGCCAGTTCGTTTCCTCCTCCAAGTGCAAAGCCATTTACTGCCGCCACTATAGGTTTAGGAGAGTTTTCAATACGAAAAAAAATATCGTGTCCTTTTTTGGAAAGAGCCTGCCCTTCTTCCTGGCTTAATCCGAGGAATTCGGAAATGTCTGCGCCGGCGACAAATGCTTTTGGTCCCGCGCCGGTAATTATCGCGCTTTTAATTTCCCGGTTTTCGTAAACTTCACTGATCACTTCATCCAGTTCACTCATTACAGCTTTGTTCAGGGCATTGAGTTTGTCAGGGCGATTGATGGTGATCGTGAAAATATGATCCGAAAGACCGGTTAATAATGTTGTGTACATAAAAGGAGTTTATTGATAGACTAAAAATCACGATGCTCACCGACCCATTCCGTGATATATTTGGAGATGGCTGTTGTTGGCGTGCCGGGTTGAAACAGATCGCCTACTCCCAAAGCCTGCAATTGAAGTCTGTCCTCATCGGGAATGATTCCTCCTCCGGTCAGTAATACATCGTCCATGCCCCGGGCTTTCATCAATTCGATTATTTTGGGAAATACCGTCATATGCGCTCCGCTCAGGATACTGATACCGATAGCATCCACGTCTTCCTGAAGAGCGGCGTTGACCACCATTTCAGCGGTCTGGCGAAGGCCGGTATATATCACTTCCATGCCGGCATCCCGCAAGGCGGTGGCAATGATCCTGGCTCCCCGGTCATGACCATCGAGGCCGACCTTGGCTACTAATACCCGGATAGGGCGTCCCCGGGGACCCTGTTTTCCGGAGGCTTGTGACGAAAGATCCTGTGAGCTTGTATCCATGCAAGGTATCGTTATCGTTCGTAATCGTTGAGTTGTAAAAATAAGCAATCTCCTCCACCTTACCCTTTCTGCAATAAGCTCAGGGTGTGGTGAATGCGTTTGATGGTCTCCTCCCGGCCGATAAGTGCGGCAATGTCGAAAACACCCGGACCGAATTTTCCGCCAACCAGCATGATCCGCAGTGGCATTAACAGATCGCCCGGTTTGATCTGTGCCGCTGCTGCCATCTCTTTGAATTCCTTTTCCAGTTCAAATGCTTCCCATTGTGAAAGGAGTTGTAACTGCCGGATATACTCTACGAAAAATTGCTGTTTGGCCTCATTCCATTTTGGCTGGATCGGAGATATGTCGATTATTTCCGGAGATTGGAAAAAGAAGGCCGCCTGGGTTACGAAATCCGTAAGCAGATGACAGCGGTCTTTTACCAGTTCCAGTACTTTTTCGAATTTGGGATGGTGTCTGATCTCCTCATTGCCAACCACAATGCCCTTTTCCGCAAATAAAGCCTTAACCTGTTGCTGATAGTGTGCTACGGGTGTTTTTTTGATCCATTCCTGGTTAAACCATTTTGCTTTTTCAAAATCAAATTTAGCCCCGCCTTTATGAACCCGCTCAATTGAAAATGCCTTTACCAGTTCATCAAGGGTAAACAATTCCTGACCTGTGCCGTCATTCCAGCCCAGCATGGCCAGCATATTAAGGAAGGCCTCCGGTAAAAAACCGATCTCCCTGAAGCCTTTGGTCAATTCTCCTGTTTTTGAATCTGTCCAGTTCATGGCAAATACAGGGAAACCCAGGCGGTCTCCATCCCGTTTGCTCAGTTTTCCGTTTCCTTCCGGTTTCAGGATCAAGGGAAGATGGGCCCACTGGGGCATATGATCCACCCCAAACAAGTGTTTCCATAATAAAATATGGACAGGGGCGCTGGGCAACCATTCCTCTCCACGAAAAGCATGCGTGATTTCCATGAGGTGATCATCTACGACCACGGCCAAATGGTAGGTAGGCATTCCATCTGCCTTCAGCAACACCTTGTCGTCGAGACCGGAAGAGGAAAAATGAACTTCCCCCCTGATCATATCGGTAAATCTTACGTCCTCCCCGGGAATAATTTTGATCCGTATGACGTAAGGTGTGCCGGTTGCCAATAGTCTTTGCACCTCTTCGGCAGGCAGGGTCAGGGAGTTTTTCATTTTTTCCCGGAGCGAATGATTATACTGCGGCGAAGGATTTTCGGCTGTTTTGTATTTTACCCGCATTTCTTCCAATTCCTGAGGGGTATCGAAGGCATAATAGGCAAATCCATCCTGCAGCAATTGCCGGGCATATTTTTCATAAATTCCCAGGGCCTTTCGTTCGCTTTGGCGATAAGGTCCGTATTTCCCATCTTTTACCGGACTTTCGTCCGGCTCCAGTCCACACCATTTCAGACAATCGAGAATATATTCTTCGGCCCCCGGAACATAACGGCTTTGATCGGTATCTTCTATTCGCAGGACAAAATCCCCCTGATGCTGACGGGCAAACAGGTAGTTGAATAACACCGTTCTGACCCCTCCCAAATGCAAGCCCCCCGTTGGACTGGGGGCAAATCTTAACCTGACTTTTTTGCTCATAGCTCCCAAAGGTACAAATTCTATATGGGGTGTTTTTAAGTTACCCCATATAGAATTTGTGGCTAATGATTGGCATTCTGCCGTGGCGCCCCCTTTAGGTTATGGCGGGGGTGCTTTTAAGTTACCCATATAGAATTTGTGGCTAATGATTAGCATCTGCCGTGGCGCCCGTTGCTCCCGTTTTTTGTTAATGGCCAGGCTGAGGGCCGGGAAAAGTACTAATGGGTACGATTTTGGCGTTAGGAATGGTAATTTTAAAACAATAGACCAGACTGTGAAGTTCCTTTTTTCATTTCTTTGTGTCATCTCCCTTTTGCCTGCGTCTGCCCAGCTTACATACCAGACCTTAACCGTTGATTATGACAGCGCCTGGCAGTATAAAAACTTAAAGATCATTCCAATCCGGATGAAAGGAGGTGGAGGAATACCGGGAGGCGGTGTTCCGGGTAACCCGGTAACCCTTAAGGATGCCCTTAACCAGGGATTGGTTACGGTCAGTGAACGCGGAAGTACTTCCTTCGACAATGTACATTGGTTACGGTTTAATACTCATTCGGAAAAATCCATTTTGATTGGGGGAGGGGAGATCATTGCCGGCGGCAGACAGGATAGGATGGTTATCCGGGATACGATCCTGGAGCCTTCGTCCAAAGATCAATACGTTCCCGTAATGTGTGTGGAAGAAGGCCGCTGGAGTGAAAAGGAAAAAAAATTCGCCTATAGCAATTATGCCAATCCCCATTTGAGGAAAGTACTGGATTCCACCCGGAACCAGGTATTGATCTGGAAGGAAATCGAGAAACAATTAGCCGCAGGTGCTTATAAGAACACGACAGAAGCCTATCTGTCCAGGAACCTGGACAAAAAACATATGGAGGCGGACGGGGAATACTTTCGGTTTTTCCAACAAAAGTTCAGGAATTCGGACAGTACGATCGTGGGTTTTGTTGCAGTCTCGGGTTATAAAGTGATCGGCAGCGATATATTTGCGGGTACCGGTTTGTTTTACCCTCAACTGGAACCGCTGTTACATAGTTATATTGATGATGCTCTTTTATTCGGAGGGCCGGTCAGTCTTCCTGACCCGCCTCTCCACCGATATATGGACAGCCTTTTAAAAAATGAACCCAGCCAGGAGGAATTTGCCCGTAAAAATGGACGGATATTCCGACAGAAGGGTCAGGTGGTGCATGTGCATACTTTCCTTAAAGAATCCGCGAAGAAGGAAACCCCATAGCCTTTATTAATAGGATAACCCTCCTGTAACCGTAACATTGGAGAATCTATGTAAATTGCCATATTATGTTCTATCTGGTAAGAACACCCTGGTGGTTAAAACGGATTTATGCCGGTCTGATCTGGCGAATGCCGGTCCGGGAAAAGGTACTTTATCTTAGTTTTGACGATGGTCCTCATCCCGTCGCCACCCCGTTTGTATTGGACGAATTGAAGAAATACCAGGCCAAAGCCAGTTTTTTTTGTATCGGCAAAAACGTACAGGAACACCCGAAACTATATAAAAGAATACTGGAAGAAGGGCACAGGGTGGGCAATCACACCCATAATCATGTGAATGGCTGGAAGGTCGCGGAAGGAGAATATATAGAAAATATAAAGGAAGCAGCCAGGTATATAGATTCGGATCTTTTCCGCCCTCCGTATGGCCGGATTACTTCCAACCAGTCTTCTCGTCTCCGGAAGGCTCCATATCATTATAAAGTTATCATGTGGGATGTCCTTAGTGCTGATTTTGATATATCGCTGACTCCTGAAAAATGCGCCAGGAATACGATACGGCATGCGCGGCCGGGTTCCATCATTGTATTTCATGACAGTGAAAAAGCCTTTCTCCGGCTTCGGGGTGCACTACCCCGGGTTTTGCGACATTTTTCGGACCTGGGATACCGGTTTGAAGTGCTGCAGCCCTAATCGTAAAGCCAAAGTGTTTCAATTTTTGAATAAATAAGTAAAAAAATTCAGCTGACGTAAATGAACGGTTATTAGAGATTCTTCGGGTTGGATCAACTATAACGGATAGGGTCGTGTGGGGAATGAGCGGCCGGGCTTCGCTTAAAAATAAATTGGGCCTGGGTAGACACCCTGGCCCGTTTTTAATCCGTACCCTATGAAAACTGATTTAAAGGTAAACCTTTTTTTGATTTATGCAAAGTAATTTCCTTTATGGGCGCAATGTTCAGGGGATCGATTGTTTTTTTGGGATATTTGCAACCAGGAACCGACATTAAAATACCCACTTAATTGAACACAACTTTACTATGCGATTGATCGATACCCATTGTCATTTATACCTGAAGGAATTTAAAGAGGATATAGAAGATACAATACAGCGGGCTGAAAAAGAAGGAGTTGAGAAATTCTATCTGCCGGCCGTGGAAAGCAGTACCCTGGCGGATCTTTTAGCCCTGGAAGAGCGATATCCCGGCAAGTGCATTGGGATGATAGGGCTTCATCCCTGTTCGGTAAAAGAAGATTACAATAAAGAGCTTTCTCTGGTGGAAGGGTGGCTCGGGCGTCGTTCCTGGTCTGCCGTAGGTGAGATTGGATTGGATTTTTATTGGGACAGGAGTTTTGAGAAACAGCAATTTGACGCTTTTCACCGGCAAACGGAATGGGCTTTACAATATGATATCCCGATTGTTATCCATTCAAGGGATTCCATGAAAGAAAGTATTGCCGTAATCCGGGAACATCAAAAGGGAAAACTCCGCGGGATCTTTCATTGTTTTTCAGGCACGTATGAGATGGCCAGGGAGATTATTGATCTGGGATTTTTCCTGGGGATCGGCGGGGTGATCACCTATAAAAAGGCTGGCCTTGCTGAATTGCTGCAGCAGGAGGGAATAGGACTGGAGCACCTGGTCCTGGAGACAGATGCTCCTTATCTCACCCCTGTACCTTTCCGTGGCAAAAGGAATGAAAGTGCCTATATTAAATATGTAGCGGCCAAATTGGCGGAGGCTAAGGGGATACCTGTAGAGGAGGTCGCCCGGATCACCACAGAAAATGCCCAAAAAATATTCGGCATTTAAATCTGGAAATTGTACTTTTGCCGCCCCCAAGCGGACCAAAGGTCTGATTGGTAATAAAATAAAGAACAGGAGAGGTGTCCGAGTGGTTGAAGGAGCACGCCTGGAAAGTGTGTATAGGAGAAATCCTATCGCGGGTTCGAATCCCGCCCTCTCCGCAAATGAATCAATCGCCCCGCAATAGCGGGGCATTTTTATGCCCGGAAGCTTGGCAAGCGAGCTTGCCTAAGCGTACGGGCATAAAAATGGAAGGCACGAAGTGCCGGCGATTGATTCTTTTGACGCCCCCCATTCCGGGATCACTGGAGCGAAGCGGAAGTAATCCCCTTAAACGTGTGTCGTTAGGAAACCGGACGATTTTCCGCTCCAATGCAAAAGCATATCAGTGGTCTGTTAATCTGCGTTAACAAGGCGTATTTGCCCCTATTGAATGTCGTTTTCGCCACCCGTTTGACCAAACAACGTTCGCTAGTTTTACAAAAAAAATATGCGAAAAATTATCGTTACCGAATTCATCACCCTCGATGGTGTTGTCGAAGCGCCCGGCGGCAATGAAACCCCTCATCCTCATGGGGGTTGGCAGTCCAAATACAGCGCTCCGGAAACCGGCAAGTACAAGGTTGATGAGCTTGCTGGCGTGGATACCTTGCTGTTGGGCAAAACCACATTCGAAATGTTTGCCGAATATTGGCCCGGACAGACCGGCGGCGGGTTCGCCGACCGCATCAACCAGCTGCCGAAATATGTCGTATCCCGGAGCCTGCAAAAGGTGGAGTGGAACAACAGCCATATCCTTCGCGACGTGTCCAAAGACGTCGCCGCGCTGAAGAAGACCGATGGTGGTGATATCCTCGTCTATGGGAGCGCCACCCTTGCCAAGGCACTGCTACACCACGACCTCATCGACGAACTGCGGCTGTTGGTATATCCTGTCTCGATCGGCGGCGGGTTGAGGCTTTTCGATGACAACCGGGAATTGAAGAAATTCGGGCTCAAACACGCGCGCGCGATCGACAACGGGGTTCTTATCCTCGAATATCAGCCAATCCGTTAACCCGGAATGCTGGCAAATCACGGTCTTTCTTCTCCTGTTTTTTGAACGCGTTAGCATGAAAAAAATATCCTTTTAAATTGATGTAATGAAATCCAGGTAATTGTATTGTGTAATACCCGCAAATGTAGCATTGGGGTATGCTTTTGCGAAACCAACAGGAATTTTGATCTTTCCTTGCTTCCATTTGCATTCGAAAGCTGCCAGTTCCTGTCTGTTGTTAACTTCAATCAGGTCCAATTCCTGCTGATCGTAAGTTCGCCAAAAGTAATATTGCGGGTTATAGCCTCTGTAACTATTAAATTTTATCCTTTCTGATAGAAAATATTGTTCCCATAATTGCCCAATATCATTACGATTTTGCAACGGGCTAAAATTATTTATCAAGGCATTCCTAATACCATTATCATAGAAATACCACTTTTTACTTTTGCTTACTTCTTTACGTAAATTGCTACTGTAACCGGACAAGGGATATATAATAAAGACCTTGGCAAGTAAGTCGAGGTAGCGATCTATTGTACCCTTATTTAATTGCAGTGTATTGCCCAGTTCCACGGTGCTTACCTCGCTTCCGACCTGAAAAGCAAGTAACTGTAAAAGTTTATAGAGTACGTCCGCTCCCTTTACATTTTCGTATATAAGAATATCCTTAAGTAGATAGCTATTTACCAGTGATTTTAGATACACTTCTTTCTCTTCGGTTGTAGGAAGGTGCCACAATTCGGGGTAACTACCGTAGATTAACCGTTGTTCAAGGTTGGATGTCGTAGCCAATAGGTTCTCTAATTGGGTAAGTTCTACCTGAGCAATAGGGTATAGTTGATAAACCAACTGGCGGCCAACCAGAGGCTCTCCCGCGGCTGCAACAAGATCAAAACTACTGCTGCCGGTGGCAATTATGGTTATTCCTTTTATACTATCGATCATTAATTTTAAAACCCGTCCAATGTCGGGAACGGCCTGCGCTTCATCAATTATTACAATTTTTTTGTTCCGAATCAGGCGTTCGTAATTGGCAATCGTCCGTTGTTGTAAGATAGCCGCGACCTGCATATCTTCTCCCTGTAATAACAGTACATCGTCCTTGTGCTTTTCGGCAATATTCTGAATAAGGGTCGTTTTTCCAACCCGGCGGGTACCATAAAGCATAATTACTTTCTGCTTGCTCAATTGCTTTTCCAGCGTCTCTTCCAAGATTCTAGGTATATCCATAAGTCAAAATTAGGCCATTTTAGTGACCTAATTTAGCTTAATTCAGTCATTAAGCAGGCCTAATCTAAGTAAATTGAGCCGTTATACAATAGAAATGACTCGCAAAGGGTTAATTGATAATAATATATGTCTGCTGGTTGTTTTAAAAATCAATAAAGAAATGCGGTTCGAGAATTGTATCGTAAGGGCCGCCTTATAGCACAAGTCGAAATATTCTTCGCTTGTGCCGTTTTTATTTTCCTGCAATTCCTTCTCTATCAGATAGAATGACCTATCGGGAACAACATAAGCCATTTATCTCAGCCGCCTGGTCCACCAAGTCAAGAGCTGTGAAACATTTGCTTCTTTCATAATCAGAAAATAAAATGTCCGGAAAATGTCTGGAACGTTAACCCCAAACGTCTTAGTTATGCAGCTTAAAGGATTCACGTGTAATTTCTCAACATAAAAAAATTAGAAATAATGACAAATGAAAATCCTGAGAACTCATCTTCGATGATCTCCAAAAACAAATCTGGTATTAGCCTATCCGGTTTTTTTATCTCGCCGGTTGCATTAATTCGCATCAGCTCTATTCTGTTTGTTGGGTTAACGATCGGACATTTGTGGGGATACCCCTGGACATCGCATACCCCTCGGGAATTACAACTCGTAGGTTCGATGAAATCTGTCGATTTTCTTTTCTTTGGAGAACGCTCAAGTTATTGGAATCTTTATTTTGGATGGGGGCTCTGGATCGCGGTCCTTATGATCACGGTGGCAATTATCCTCTGGCTGTTGTCAGATCTTGCCCCTCTTGCCCCACGACGCGTAGGCACCATTACCGTAGTCATCTCCGCGACCTGCCTTATCGGCGCTTATTTCTCTTTTCGCTATTTTTACACCCCGCCGTTAATAATGGAGTGTGTTATGTTCATAACTCTGCTGATAGCGACCGTGCAACTGCTAAAAAAAGCCTAAACCATGTAATAACACATTCATTAAATTTTCTTCGCCCATCTTGATGGATATCCGTCAAACACCAATTTTCGGGGAACATCAAACTAATTATCTTTCGTTTTGAATGTCCACAGAATCCAGAAATAAAAAGATAATTTTATGAAGAATGACCTATCGGGAACAGCATAGGCCATTTATCTCAGCCGCCTGGTCCACCAGGTCAAGATCTGTGAAACATTTGCTCCTTTCATAAACAGAAAATAAAATGTCCGGAAAATGTCCGGAACGTTAACCCAATACGTCTTAGTTATGCAGCGTGAAGGATTCACGTGTAATTTCTAAACATAAAAAAATAAAATTATGAATGAATTGAAAGACAAAGTGGCGGTAATCTATGGGGCGGGCGGCGAAATCGGCGGCGCTGTCGCACGTGCATTCGCACGCGAAGGAGCGAGGCTTTTTCTTACCGGGCACCGCCTGGCGCCTGTGGAAGCGGTTGCCAAGGACATCTTGTCTGCTGGCGGCGTTGCCGAGGCAGCAGAGGTTGATGCCCTTGATGAGCAGGCTATAGACAGGCATCTACAGTATGTAGTAGCTAATGCAGGCTGTATCGATATTTCGTTCAATGCGATGGGGAACTCGCCAGCCAAATATCTGGGAGGATCGCTGGTCGATATGGATCTTAAACAATTCTCCATGCCAATCATGAGCTATACCACATCCTACTTTCTGACTGCGCGTTTAGCGGCAAGACGCATGCTCCCGAATAAATCCGGGGTGATCATGACCGTTACTGCGCCTCCCGCAAGAATAGGCACGCCAAACGGAGGTTATGGTCCGTCACAGGCTGCCAAGGAAGCGCTTACGCGATACCTGTCGGTTGAACTCGCTCCTCAGGGCATCCGCGTTGTCGGTCTGCAGCCGCATGGCATGCCGGAAACACAGACAATAAGGGAAATATTTGAATGGAGGGCAAAGACAGCGGGCCTGACCTGGGAACAGTTCTCAGGTTATCTTGCAGGCATGAACCATCCCAAGCGCTTCCTGACACTCGCAGAGATGGCTAATGTAGCAGCCTTTCTGGCTTCCGATAAGGCAGGAGGGATGATGGGATCGACCGTCAATGTGACCATGGGAGCCCTGGACGACTAGTATCTGCTGACAAAAACCTATATTTTTTAAACATCAACATAAAGAAAACTACTATGAATGAATTTGTATATTTCTATCGAGGTTACGAACTACCTGCATCTCCTGAGGAAATGCAGAAGAAAACGGCCAAATGGATGACCTGGCTTAAGGATCTCAGTGACAAAGGCCATGTGAAATCTCTCGGAGAGCCTTTGCAACCTGGGGGCAAGGTAGTCAAAGGCACAAAAAAGCAGGTCATTGACGGTCCCTATGCCGAAGCTAAAGACGTGGTCGGAGGTTATAGTATTATTGCGGCCAGGGATATCGAACAGGCTTTGGAGTTTTCCCTGGGATGTCCCATTTTCGAGGATGGCGGTTCTGTGGAGGTACGTCAAATCGGACAGATAGAATCAGGCGATGGATATTGAGGAACATTTTTTCCGGCATGAATTCGGAAGAATTGTTGCCACGCTTACCCGGCTTTTCGGAGTCCGTAACTTCGCATTGGCAGAAGACGTCACTCAGGACGCCTTCTGCCGTGCGATGGAGACGTGGAAGTTACGCGGACTGCCGAAAAATCCTTCCGCATGGCTGATGGCTTCTGCCAGGAACCGTGCCGTGGATATCTTGCGCCGGGAGCGCACGGCCAGAGTGTCTGAGCCAGAACTAGCGCGGTTTCTTGAATCGGAATGGACGCTGGTTCCGACGGTAGAGGAGGCTTTTAGTGCTACCGCTGTGAACGATTCCCAGCTACGTATGATGTTTTCCTGCTGCCATCCCCGCCTCTCTGAAGAGGCTCAAATTGCACTTATATTGCACATATTATGCGGATTCAATGTAAAGGAGATTGCACAGGCCTTCATGAGCAGTCATGCCGCTATTGAAAAACGCATCACCCGGGCAAAGAAAATATTGGCGGAATCCACGAAGCTTTTTGATCTCGCCGATGCGGATTTCCCCTCCAGGCTTTCCTCCGTTCTGCAAGCATTATATTTGCTTTTCAACGAAGGGTATCATGGATCCTCACCTGAGGCGTTAGTGCGGATGGAGCTTTGTCAGGAAGCCATGCGGCTTATAAATTTACTCATCGGACAACCTGCTTTGGTAACCCCCCAATCATATGCGCTTGCTGCGTTGATGTATCTCAACGCGGCCCGTCTGCCAACTCGTTTAGATGGTTCGGGTAATCTTGTTTCGTTCTTTGAACAGGATCGGTCTTTATGGAATCATAACCTCATAGCAGAAGGACAAACGCTTCTTAACCTTTCTGCCTCTGGTACAGAACTGACAAAATATCATATTGAAGCGGCTATTGCTTCAATGCATAATAGTGCCGCTGGAAGCGAAGATACCGATTGGAAAGAGATAGTATCGCTTTATGATATGCTTATGGCTATCCATCCTTCTCCGGTCATTGCACTTAACCGTGCGATTGCCATCGCACAACTGGATGGCCCGGAACGGGGATTGCAGGAGATACGCATCATCCATGACCTTCATCGCCTTTCTTCTTACCCGTTTTACCCGGCTACGCTTGGTGAACTTGAACTCCGTCGGGGAAATTACCCGGTTGCGAAAACGCACTTCTCCACAGCGCTTTCGTTGGCACGCAATCCTATGGAACGTAATTTCTTGCAACGACGTATAGATACTTGCAAAGAAAGCTAGGGCATACCGGGCTTTTGTCATTTTTGAGATTTCAACCATTTGAAAGTTTGCTCTGGGTCTGCAATGCTCCATGAATGTGGATGTCTGTTGTTATTGGGTTTACTGTAACCTTTATTAATTGTCGTTATTAAAACTGCTTTGTCATTGCCTGATTTTTGCAACTCGTTAATCATTGCCGCCTGGTCTGTTATATTGATATAAGAATAATCATAACCTCTTTGGCTAAGCCACCATTGAATGTCTGGTTCTGATATTATCATGATTGGTGTTTTGATCAGAGGTTTTATTGCTCTTTGTGTTGTGTCTGAAAAAGAATAGGGCGAGTTATTGTAAAAATTTTCTAATGCAGTTTCAGGTGTTCCTCCCATTTCTTTTTTAATTCTGTCTATCATATATGTAACCTCTTCGTTTACCTGACTTGGATTTGAAAACACAAGTCCCACTAATTGAAAACCCGCCAATATAAAAGTCTTTTCCTTGTAGCTTATATTTTGCAGCAACCAATTCTATTAACTCTTTTAGAGATTGCTGTGATGCTGTGTCGCTACCGAAGTACAAGAATTTTAGTATATCGGGAAGTCCTTTAAAAATTGACAAATGTAATTGCAACTGAAAATGGGAATTTAGCAAATGCCCAATAGAAGATATATTCCTGAAGTTATGAAACAACGCTTTTGTTGGAAATTATCATTTTTTCAGTCGTAAAAATCTCATTGCGTTATTGTAAAGTATATCCTCCTTATCTTGTTTAGTAAGAAAGGTCAAACTATTCAGAAAGTGAATTGATTTCTCAATAGCATATGGCCATACCATTTGGTCAGAACCAAACATTACTCTATCCAGATATCCGGCTTCCTTGATATTTCGGAGGAAATCTTTGATGTATCGTTGTGTATTAGGTTCCACCCAGAGCATCACTGCGAGATCTGTATAGAGTTTTGGATAATAGGCCATAAGTCTAATTGCATGTTCCGGCCAGTCTTCTCCTCCAGCATGCATCATATAAATTCTAAGATTAGGATATTGCACTAAAACATCTTCAATTAAATAAGGGTCCGCTAACCTTAGTCTTGCTTTAGGTGACCATGAATAGGTCCCTCCAGGGTCGCCACCACCGGTGTGGACAGCTACCGGAATATCATACTTTTCACAGATGCGTAAATAAGGCTGCCAGATAGAGTCACTTAATGTACCTCCACTATAATACGGGGCAAGTTCTCCAAATACTTCAATTTTTTTGTCTTTAACCATATGCTCGAATTTGATCGTGTCCATTCCGTAATCATTTGGAGTGTACATCAAAATTCCCCTGATCACAATATTACCACTATCTTTCGCTGTCCAGTTTTCCACACTTTCAGGATTTCCACTTACTACAGCTTTCACTATATTAAATTTTCTGAACGCTGCTAAGGTTGCTTCTCGATGAGCTTCCGCATTTGTAGAACCTTTTGTTCCATAATAATCGGTTGCACCTTTCTGCTTACCGAAATCACTGTCCGTATATGAGTGAATGTGCATGTCGATAATTTTTGTTTGGGATTGTGCAAACAAAAACCTCGGAATAAATATAAGTATTATTATAATTTGTCTGTCCATTGGAGGTCTTTTTATAATTTCGCAATCGAACGCTTTTTTTATAAGCTCGTTGGTAGAGTTGCCAACTCTGATCTATGCTTAAACTATTCATAATCGTCCGGTTGTACCAGGCTAAATTACAATAAAATCTTCTTTTCTAATCCGCAGATTGTCCGATATGTTTTTCAGGAAGGGTTAAGACGATTGCCCAGTTTTCCAGGTAAATGATAATGTCCTTGCGGCAATTGGTGGAAGCGCACAATGAGCAAATGAAAACAGCAATGAAGCCCGAAAACATTACAGCCCCCCAGACACGCTAATACAAAAACCCACCAATTAACAGTTATTTTATATGCAAAATTCAGCAACCACCGGTTCATAATATAAAATGCAATTGGTGATGCCTGCCCAATAATATTGATGGCGGTATATGCTTTGTTACGGGATATATTCGGTAAGGGTTATTTTTTCACTGAAATAACCGCAGTTTGGAATGATTCTTGTGCTTTTACCCTGTTTTTAATATGAAAAAATGGAAAGGGCTCTGGAGGAACTGTCGGCTACTGTTTTGCGAAATCTTCTTATTGAAGAAATAAAAATATTTATTGTAGCCCTGGATTGCCGACCTACAGAGGAATTACAATCAATGAAATATCGCCTTAGAAGGATTTTTGACCTGATTGCAGAAAAGGAACAAGCCGAACTAAGGACCTTAGTTTGGGGGAAAAATTCTACAAATACTTCGGGAACAAATCCCCAAACTAGAGTAGATGAAATTATCAATAATCTTCGGTAGGATTAACTTACATTATATTACATATTATACTCTGTCTTTATAGCCTTTGGCCCAATACTTGAATTTATAGCATTTGGTTTTTCATAGGATATTGGATTTTAAACGGGCCTGGATTTCTATCCTAGCCCTTTTTTATTAGTCATGCCGCTATTGGAAAACGCATTACCCGGGCAAAGAAAATATTGGCGGAATCCACAAAACTTTTTGATCTCGCCGATGCGGATTTTTCCTCCAGGTTTTCCTCCGTTCTGCAAGCATTATATTTGCTTTTCAACGAAGGGTATCATGGATCCTCACTTGAGGCGTTAGTGCGGATGGAGCTTTGTCAGGAAGCCTTGCGACTTATAAATTTACTCATCGAACAACCTGCTTTAGTAACCCCCCCCCAATCATATGCGCAACGGCGTTTAGATACATGCAAAGAAAGCCAGAGCATACCTGGCTTTTGTCATTTTTGAGATTTCAACCACTTGAAGGTTTGCTCTGTGTCTGCAATGCTCCAGGAATGTGGATGTCTGTTGTTATTGGGTTTTCTGTAACCTTTATTAATTGTCGTTATTAAAACGGCTTTGTCATTGCCTAATTTTTGCAACTCGTTAATCATTGCCGCCTGGTCTGTTATATTGATATAAGAATAATCATAACCTCTTTGGCTAAGCCACCATTGAATGTCCGGTTCTGATATTATCATGATTGGTGTTTTGATCAGAGGTTTTATTGCTATTTGTGTTGTGTCTGAAAAAGAATAGGGCGAGTTATTGTAAAAATTTTCTAATGCAGTTTCAGGTGTTCCAGCCATTTCTTTTTTAATTCTGCCTATCATATAAGTAACCTCTTCGTTTACCTTACTTGGATTTGAAAACACATATTTAGGTAGGTCTGTTTCAATTAAAAGGTTTTGTGGTGAATAATTTCCAAATCCGTCTAATAAAAACATAAACGAATTTATTTGTCCATTTTGTAGTACAACAGCAATGTACATATTTGCAGTACTGTCATTTTTGTCTAAATAAACCGTTTCAATTTTTTGACAAAATGAAACAGTTGAAATGAAAATCGTCAGAAAAAGAATGAGAATTTTATTCATGTACAAAGTGTTGTTTTAGCTTGCAGGCCACGTTGGCGCATTGGCTGCTTTGCGGCGGAATTAAAGTAGCAATTATTTACTTTCGGGTATTTTCTTATATGACCCTCTTTTTTTAGGTAGTTCGACTGGTACTAAGTTAGCAATATCTTAAATAGTCATAGATTATTTCATTAAGGCAGCGTGCCATAAAAATCAACTTGGGTAAAATGCTGCTTTTGCTCTTCGGATATTTGCCGGATTTCCCCGAGAGAGCGGGCGAAGCTAATCCTAATCGCTTCCTTTGTCTTTAATTGAGCAAGGCTTTATTTGTATTTCAAAGAAAATTCTGAGTAGGGTTTGATTACCACCCACTCTGTCTAAAAGCCAAAAGATTGAACCGACTATTTCGCGCATTTATTGGATGAAGTAAATGTTCCAGGGCGACGTGATTTTCAAACACTAATTCAACGTTCCAATTCTTTTGTCATTGCTTTAATAAACCCGGCCTTGTCCTTTTTCGCCTCTTTCAACATCGCTTGTCTATCTTCCGGAATGGAATAATATTTTTCAGCCCATAAATTTATTTCAATCATTAAGGGAAGTAAATCAATCCCTTTTCGGGTTAACTTATATAGCATTTTGACTTTACTTTCAGGATGTTTTAATTTTTTGATAAGCCCGTTTTCTTCCAGCACTTTCAGCCTTGCGGCTAAAATGTTAGTGGCTATTCCTTCCGCTGATTTTAAAAAGTCCCCATAAGTGCACTCTTTTGCAAATATCAAGTCCCTGATAATCAACAGAGACCACTTATCTCCCCATATATCTAGCGAACAACTAACCGGACAATCCGACCTCTTTTTGGCTTTAGGCATAAAGAATATTTTAAAAATACTTGCAATTTGCAAGTAACTTGTTATATTTGCACTTGCAAATTGCAAGTAAAGGTACAATACAACGCAAGATGAAACAAACAATTTTATTGCCTAGGGCTTCTTCAGGAAAAAACAATTCAACTTTTACACATTAAAAATAATAAAATGAATATTAATGGAAAAACAGTATTGATAACAGGCGGAGCTTCAGGCATTGGCCTGGAAGCGGCTAAGCAATTTTTAGCCGGTGGCGCCAAAGTTATTATTACGGGCAGGAACCAGGCGAAATTGGACGCTGCCAAAAAATCATATCCCGCTTTGATTGCGATCAACAGCGATGTTGCAGACGCCGGGGATGCCGCTTCCCTATTCAGCCAGGTAAAAGGTCTTGGCGGCATCGATATATTGTACAATAATGCAGGTGTTGGCGTCCCGCCACTAAATTTGGGACTTGCCAACGACAAACACTGGGAAGGCGCCGCTTATGAAATGAACGTCAACTACCTGGGGGTGATCCGGCTGAACAATCTTTTTATGGATATGTTGAAATCCAGGAAGGAGGCGGCAATTATAAATACTACCTCAATACTCAGTTATTTACCTTCGCTGATCGAGGCTACTTATTCGGCTTCCAAAACGGCTTTGGCTTTTTATACCCGGTCGCTGAGGGAGCATTTACGTATATTGAACAGTAAGGTGAAAGTATTTGAATTGTTACCTCCAATTGTGGAAACAGAAATGACCTCGAACAGGGACGATAAAAAAATGAGCGCGGAAGCGCTGGTAAATGGCCTGATCGCCGGGCTTAAAAAAGACCAATATACTATCCGTGTGGGCAATACAAAATTGCTGTATATGATCAACCGGCTTTTCCCGATAATAGCTTTCGGCCTGGTTAACACTAAGAAAACTTACCGGTCTTTGAAACCATAAAGAAAAATTTTTAAAATGAAAGCTTTTATCATAGACCGATACGGCAAAAAAGAGAAACTGCACTTGCGAGAAATCCCGGAACCGGTTGTAAAAGAAAATGATGTATTAGTTCAGGTATATTCGGCCGGCGTGAACTTATTGGATTCAAAAATTAAAAATGGTGAATTCAAACTTATACTGCCCTACAAGCCCCCCTTTGTGTTAGGCCATGATGTAGCAGGTATGATCACAAAAGTAGGCTCCAAGGTCAGCCGCTTTAAAGTGGGCGATGAAGTGTATGCACGACCGGCAGATCATCGCATCGGCACTTTTGCCGAGCTGATTGCGATCGATGAAGCCGATGTAGCCCTTAAACCCAAAAAGCTTACTATGGAAGAAGCGGCGTCCATCCCCCTGGTGGCCCTGACCGCCTGGCAGGCGCTTGTTGAAAAGGCAGACCTGAAAAAAGGGCAAAAAGTTTTCATCCAGGCAGGCTCAGGCGGTGTGGGAACAATCGCCATTCAATTGGCCAAACACATTGGTGCTACGGTAGCAACCACGACAGGTACGACAAACGTAGAATGGGTGAAAACACTGGGTGCGGATGTAGTGATCGATTATCAAAAAGAAGATTTTGAAACCATTCTGCGTGATTACGATGTGGTGTTGAACAGCCAGGATACCAAAACACTGGAAAAGTCCCTCCGGGTGCTAAAACCGGGTGGCAAGCTTATCTCGATCTCCGGCCCTCCGGACCCTGGTTTTGCAAAAGATACCCAACTGGGCTGGCTGCTGAAAATGGCCATGTGGCTGCTGAGCTTTGGCGTACGCAGGAGAGCAAAACACCAGCGCGTAGGCTATTCTTTCCTTTTTATGCGGGCAGAAGGTAGCCAGTTGAGTAAGATCGCTGCTCTTATTGATTCAGGAATAATAAGCCCGGTTATTGATAAGGTCTTCCCTTTCGATGAAATCGAAGGGGCATTAGCCTATGTCGAGAGTGGGCGCGCAAAGGGTAAGGTCGTCATCAAGGTTAAATAAGCAAACCTACCGGATAAGTACTTCTCTCCGATCAACTGCTGACGGTGTACCGCAGGAACACTACACCATTGTCAAACCGGCGCTCCTCGACTAACGGATTACAATGGGAAGGCTTCAGATTCGTTCGAACTCAACGCTTTTTATTTATAAAAACCTACCCTTAAAAAGGCTTTAGGATAATTTGGGATATTTTTGTATAATATATTGACTTATAGTATATTGCGAAGCATTTTATTATGCACTCACAAAGAAGTCCGAAAAGGATACCCTTATAAACAACGAATATCCGTCTTAAATATGCCACAACTTCAGAACGTCGCCCTTATAATAGCCCATCCGGGGCATGAGCTAAGGGTTTTTCATTTCGTAGAATTGTATAAACCGAGAGTATATATATTAACAGATGGTTCCGGTTCGTCAGGCACATCCAGATTGGATAATACGATTGGCATTCTTAAAGATTGTGGTGCAAGCATCTCCCCGGTAATGGGATATTTTACCGATAAGGAAATATATCGCATTATTTTAGAAAGGGATTATTCGTCACTGACTGCTTTGGCACAGGATATCCTTTTGGATTTTCATGAACATAATATCCGGGTTGTTGCCGGTGATGCCATTGAAGGCTTTAATCCAGCTCATGATCTTTGTCGTTACCTGATTAACCTGATCGTCGTTGCGGAGGAAGCAAAAAGCGGAAAAGAAATGCAGAATTTTGATTTTCTGTTGGAGGGGCTAATGAATGAAGAAGATGCGTCATTGATTGTCAGGCTAGATGAAGCCGGTTTTGAACGCAAACTTAAAGCTGCGGAAGGATATACGGAACTTGCACAGGAATTGCAAAGTGTTATCCGGAAATTTGGGAAAAGCCCATTCATGGTCGAATGTTTGAGAAGAGTAGTTAATCCCAATAAATATATCGCTTGGGAAGGTGAGGTTCCTTATTATGAAGAATATGCCCTGGAAAAAGTGAAAAATGGAGTGTATAAAAAAATTATCTCTTTTCAGGAACATGTATTGCCTTTGATCCGCCATCTTTCTACCCATTTAGTTACCGGAACGCCTATACATGAATATACTGATAACCAATATTGAATTAGGTCACCGAAGCGGGACGGTAGTATACGTATTTGAACTGGCAATTGGGCTAAAGGAGAAGGGATATAATGTGGAGGTATACACCAGGAAGATCGGTGAGACGGCAATGGATTTGATAAAGGAGGGTATTCAGGTAACTGATGACCCTGGACAATTAATAAATATACCGGATATTATCCATGCTCATCATAACCTGACATCCATCGATGTACTGAAGCGGTTTAAAGATGTGCCTGTGCTGTTTTTTTTGCATGACAGGTTATACTTCTATGACATTCCGGTAAAAAACCCCAGGATCTTAAAATATATTGCTGTAGATTATAACTGTTTGGACAGATTGCTTATCGAAGCGAAAATACCCTGCCATTATACGAGTGTAATTTATAATTGGGTAAATACCGATAGATTTAAGTGTAGAAAAGATTTTGCGGTTCGACCTTCGTCGGCTCTGGTCTTCAGTAATTATGCCAAATCAAATAATCATTACCATATTATTGCCAGTGCCTGCAGGAAATATGGAATCACCCTTGATGTTATAGGGGCCGGAACAGGCAATTATATTAAACAGCCGGAACAGGTTTTGCTGAAGTACGATCTTGTTTTTGCTAAAGCAAAAGCGGCCATGGAAGCCTTGTCTACAGGAGCGGCTGTTGTTTTGTGCGATTATTCAGGGCTTGGGGAAATGGTTGCTCCGGAAAGACTGGAGTATTTGCGAAAATTTAATTTTGGAATGAAAACCCTGACACGGCATTTCGACGAAGATCACATCATTGAGGAAATCAGGAAATTCAATGGAGACAATAACCGTTTAAATGCTGAATGGATCAGGGAACATGCTTCTTTCACCAGGATTCTGGAACAGCTTATTCAATTATATCAACAGACGATAGTCGATTACCAAAAAGGGATAAGGGGCCTTCCGCTAAGCCCGATCTACTGCCGGTGGCTGGAATTCAAACTTAAGATCCGCCTTTCATTGCCGGTAAGGGCCATATTTAAACTAAGAAAGATCTCTGGAAAAGGAATGCGTTGATTGCTTACACCGGGTTATTGCGCCTCTTTAAAAAAATACTCCTGATAGTAAATGCAATTTCCAGGGCAGGCTTCCGGTTGGTCATCAAAAAGGTTAAGACCGCTACCAGGATCGATAAATAATATAAAGAGGGATTGGCAAAGTACAAACAGCCAATTATGAAAAGAAATATGGCCGTTAGACCAAGGATGGGGCGGAAATTTACCCGGAGTGGGATTCTCTTTTTATAATATGTATATCTTATCAGAAAAATGGCCAGAAAACCACAGGCCATACCCATACCGGGCCCGTAAAGATTTGTTTTGGTGATAAGTGACAGCGTTACGGCTATATTTACAATGCTTCCCAGGATAGAAGTTCGGAAGATATGGTGTGTGTTTTTTTCCAAAATAAACAAGGCTCCCATAAAAGAGGTTAACGCAAGAAGTGATGCACCAACCAATAAAACCGGGATATATTTCCATGCCTCGTGATAGCTTGCCTCAACAAAATGTCCTACCACTATTTTTGAAATGGAAGAAAAAAGGATGATCAGGCTGAATAGCAGGCAGATATAATGATTGAGCATCTTGCTGAATTGATCTTTCAAGCCCTGCAGGTCGTTCTTTTTTAAAATCAGATCCTGCCATGCGGGTATAAAAAAGGAATTTAGAAAAATGATGATCGCAGCAAACTTTGCGGCAATGGCATAGATGCCATTTGCTTCCAATCCCAAAAAAAAGGCGATGATAATCCTGTCAAATCCCCCCATCAGCCACCAGCTGATAGCATTATATACCAAGGGAGCTGAGTAAAGAACTATCGATTTTAATGAAGTACTGTTTATTTCAGATCTTTTCAGAAAACTGAAAAAATTGATCTTAAAAGAAATATATAATATACAAACCGTATTGGAAAGAATTAAAGAAAGCAAAACTCCCTGGATATTTAGATGCCATATTCCTAAAAGAATAATATTAAAAAAAAGAAGGAGTATGCCGTTTAAAATAGCAAGAAAAGAATATTGTTTTATCAGTTCTAATCCCCGCAATAATTGTTGTAAATATGCCAATAGTATGGCACTGATAATGAAGATACAGATAAGATTCTTATAGGGGAAGGATTTGCTGGATGGAAGAGCAAACGCAAATAACCCTATAAGTAATGCGCTGGCAGGAATTATGACGAAACTGTTGGTAATGGCAACTATCTGTTTCCTCCGGTCGCCTTTGCTTTCCAGTAACCACCTGTACAAACCATCCGAAATTTTTAAGGTGATAATGGCTGTAATTAATTGACTGCCTGTCAGGATAAGATCATAATAGCCTAAGTCATTTTTGGCTAATACGAAAGAATAATAAGGGATCAATAAAAAGGAAACAGCTTTGCTTAAAACAGGGCCGGTCGCATAAAGCAAAGTATCCCGTATTAGTTTTTGATTGGTTGACATCTTGGATACCCTGGAAAGACCGTCTGAAGACCTTCTCAGGGGCCGCGCAAAGTTAATAAATATTGAGCAACCTTTTGTCTCCATTCTGAAAGCTCAATCGTTATAATGGAATAACCATAAAATTTAAAGCAATGAAAGAACTGGAAAACAAAGTTGCGGTGATCTACGGAGCCGGAGGTGCGATCGGCGGTGCTGTCGCACGAGTCTTTGCTGCAGAAGGCGCCATGGTGTTTCTTATCGGACGCCGCCGGGCGTCGGTCGAAACGGTCGCGAAGGACATCCTTTCCGATGGCGGATACGCCGAAGCGGCAGAGGTCGATGCTCTGGACGAGCAGGCTGTCGGCAACCATCTTCAGTACGTAATCGATAGGGCGGGCCGCGTGGATATCTCGTTCAACGCCATTGGGATCCCGAATTCGCAGATTCTGGGTGTGCCTCTTGTTGACCTGGATGCCGAAAAATTCTCTCTGGCGATCAACACCTTCACAACATCATACTTCCTGACCGCACGTCTGGCGGCCCGGCGGATGATCCCGAACAAATCAGGGGTCATCATGACCATCACCGCCCTCCCCTCGCGGAAGGGCTCTACATCGAATGGTGGCTACGGTTCGGCGCAGGCGGCCAAGGAGGCACTTTCCCGGGATCTATCAGCCGAGCTTGCACCACATGGCATTCGTGTCGTCGGTCTGCGACCTCACGGCATGCCGGAGACGTCTATGATGAAAGAACTCCACCAGATCAAGGCCTCAAAAATAACCTACAAACAGTTCGGGGATTTTCTGGCAAGCTCGACCCACCCTGGACGGGTCATGGAACTTGCGGAGTTGGCTAACGTTGCCGCCTTCATGGCTTCCGATAAGGCGAGCGGGATGACGGGAACTACCGTCAATTTGACCATGGGCAGCCTGGATGACTAGCGTGTTCACCAATCGATGCATCTACCCCAATGGTGCATATAATGGAATATTTTGTCTTTTTCATGTTATTACGATGATTTAGTTTTCTGTTTCTGAATATATTTATCCAATTTATCAAACGTACCGGCAAAGCCTTGTTGCATGTTTTCTTTAATAGAGTTATACGTTGTTTCTTGCGCGGCAGTAGCGTTTATAGGATGGCCTTGCAGGGTCAGGGTTGTACGTCCGTTAGCCTCTGTTAAAGTCATTTGGTTAAAGATCTCCAAAGGGAAGTCCATGGGGAACGGCGAGGTACAAATATTGCCTTTTTCGTCTGAAAAGGAGCTAATGAATTCGATCAGATCATATTTATTTATATTGACATATTTAAACAACCCCCACAAAGTTTGGTTGCCGCCTTCCATTTTATAAAGAAATTTGCCGCCGGGCTTAAAGTCGAAAGTTTTAACGGTTAACGACATCCCTTTCGGTCCCCACCATTCGGCCATAGCGTCGGCGTTTGCAAAGGCTTCAAATACTACTTCTTTTGGGGCGTTAAAATTACGCACTATTTTTAGCCCTGGTTTTGTTTGATCTATCATTTTGGTCGATTTTTATTTTGTACTTTATTAATGTATTTATCTAACGAATCAAATCTTTCTATCCAGAACTGGCGGTATTGGTTTATCCAGTCGTTTACATCGCCCAGGGTATCCAGCTTTGCCTCGCAATAGCGCTCCCTGCCCTGCTGATTTATAATGACCATGCCGCACTCTTTTAAAATTTTTATATGATTTGAAATAGCCGGCCTGCTGATATCAAATTTATCAGCAATGGCATTTAAATTCATCGGTTGGAAGGCAATTAAACTCAGTATTTCACGCCTGGTGGGATCGGCGATTGCCTGGAAAACATCTCGTCTCGCTTCTGCTGCCATATTGCGTAATCATTTGATTACACAATTATAAATGTAATCATTTGATTACGCAAATTTATTGTCGGAAAAATCGTGAATGTTTTCAAAAAATATAGCTTCAGGCCTCTAAACCCGCCGCAGAATGCAAATCAACCATAAAAGAGTTCGGGTTTTGTAGCGTAAGGGCCGCTAATTCTCCGGCAGCTTTGCCAGATCAACCGCAGGCATCACCCCATTAGCCTGCCGACGGATCACAGAATGAGGGGGCAGATTGTTCAATTGCTTAAAACCGCCGCTGTACATATAAAATTGGTTATTTTCCACGCCGGCACCATAATCATAGCGGGGATGTTTAACAGGGTCCGCCGTGGTGGTCAGGTTACAATCCGTCATTTCCATCCAGGTCCCCGAGGGGGTGCAAACCCATTGATTGCCATAGTCACACTTAAAATAATCATTGCCATTGGGGCCGAAGTTCTCCACAAAAGCATACAGATGAGACAGCAGTTTGCCCCCTGTTTTTGACTTATCCCATTTCGCGATCATGCGCCACTCACTATTCTCAGGTGCAAAATACCAGGCTGTGAAGATCGTATGGTCACCCGCAGGCTTTGCGCCAACGATCAATTTATAGGTGGTTCCATTCTTCCAGGGAAAAACCAAATGCGTATGACCGCCGGAACCCTCATTGCCGAAATCCCCGGAAAATACGCCCTTCCCTTTTTTGAGGAGCTTTACCGCATATTCGGAAGGGATGGTTTTGGGATCATCCGTCCGGAAATTACTCCACACAGAAAAGATAAACCTCCTCTCCGTCCGAGAATTTACCTGGATACCCATATAACCATCGGCAAATCCATTTGTTTCATAATAAGCATTTTGCGCATCCACCCCTTGCGGCACCGAAACTTCCGTATAAAACCACGCGACGGCACTATCACCCGGAACTACATATCGTAAATGCGTGGAAGGCGCTCCCCGATATTGACTCGTATTGTATTTTATTTGCTGCGCCGCCGGTCCCGAAAGCACTATCGCCTCGATATCCGGGAAATAGCTACCGGTTTTGGAAAGACCTGTTATAGCAATAAAATGATACCGTAAATCGCTGATAGGGAAGTCTCCGGCTGGCAGCGTGACAAAGGTATCTTCCTGCTGTATGGATAGCTCATGTCCTTCTCCTTCACCGTCCAATTGCACCTTTATCCGGCTATTGCCATCAGGACAACGCAGCCTTATGCCTATGGTGAGGGCACCTTTATTTGGATAAAAAAATGTGCGGGTGCTTACGGCGGGGTTGCTCCAACGCACCAGGCCTTTCTCACCAATGTTGTCGTCCTTCCAGGATCGCTGCTCAGGATAAATATATCCGTTGCTATACAACGTGACAACAACCGCCGAATCTATCCCGGCCCTAACATAATCCCAAAAAAAAATAGCCGATATGATTATCAACAAAAATCGTTTCATAAATTTAATTTTCAAACGTGTGTAACTCCAATGCCTCATCGATGGACAATATCGGGAAGCATGATCGTTACCGCATACTTTCCCAATTGAAACACCTGAAGGGATATCCGGGGGTTTGCGCTCCGGCTATCGTCAGCAGTTCCATCAATATGGATAAACTGCGTGGGGATACGGTAATAAAGATTGAACCCATTACCCAGCGTAGAAAAAGGAAAAGGCAGAGCAAAAAAGCGGAAGATCATCGTAGTATCCGTATAACTGTAATTTTTTGTATAATCTTCAAGGGTCTGCAGGAAAGGGGGAATCGGGTTCACACCCTTATTGGGTCGCTTCCGGATCTCTCCCGCCAACGGATTAAAAGCCATCCCGTTCTTATCCACGATTTTTAGAATGACCTCATTGGATGTATCGGGTACCCAGTTGATGTCCATGATGGGAGTTGCGCCGGAAATATACGAGGACTCATTGCCTACCAAAAAAAGCCGGTTGTAACCAACTGTCGCCTGATAAGGCGCCTGGTCTTCCACCGTAATGGAAACGATCTTCTTCAGGACCTCTGTCCCCGAATTGTTGCTCAGCTGAAGGTCGAATGTATAAGTCCCCATAGGAAAGTACAAGCTCGCGCTGTTGCCTTCTATTGCTCCATTGGCCGAATTGACGATAATGGCGGGCATCTGCACCACCTTTTGTTTGGCGGCTATCAATGCATCGGTCGAATCCGTCAGAAAATCAAAGGCGGATGTCCAGGTGACGACGGGATAGGTTTTTGTAAATAAGCTGTCCACCATATTCCCCGAATCATCATAGGCATGCAGCAGTTTGATGGTCAGCGGTCCTGAAGAACCATCGGGGTTAAGGGCATCCGATGTATACAATTGCCCCCTGGGAACGCTGTAATTGGTTTTGGGGTATTGCGCATACGGCCCGAGGAAGCCTTGCGCATATTTTTTACAGGATGAAACAAGGTTGACTGCACCCCATAAAAATATAAGGATGATGGTATATCTTTTATATTGAAAGGAATTCATAACGAGCATTTTTTGATGAGGAGGATCATTTTTTTGTGCCGTAAAAAAATAAAGGGAACCCGTTGGCCAGGACATTCAATATGCCCGTTGTCGTCTGCACACCGGTTGTTTGACAGATCGCCGCCGCCGCGAGGCTGGTGGGAATATCAAAAGCGTTGAAGGGGTCATCGATAGGGTACCATAACTGAATATAGAGCAGGATCTGGGGCACTGTCGATATCTGGTCAAAATATCCCAGCACCGGATTATTGGTAGGTATAAAAGCAACCACTACCGTATCTCCCGGCAGCTGCGTAGGATACTTTACCCCATTAGCTGTCAGTTTATCATAGGTAAGCGGCTGATTAACCACATACATCTTCATGGAATCTGCCATTCGCTGAAGATCGTATTTGAACAAAGTATCCAGAGTATACTTGGCATCCGGATTCACTTGCTGCAGCTCCGTCGATCTGGCATTCAGATAAATAAGGACAGACGTATTGGTAGGCGCGAAAAAGGTGACCCCCTGTTGGTTGATCAGATCCTTTATGCCTGCTTTGTCGATTATCTGCAATACCGTATCGAACTGGTTAAGCGAATTATTCTTTAAATAATCATAAGTGGTCATATTCACTTTGGGGTTGTTGATCGTCCCTCCCGACAGATAGTCGTTTTTCTTACAGGACACCGACCCTGTGGCAAGGCCCGCGGCAATCACCCAAAAAAAGAAATAGCTGGTTCTCATACCGTTTGTTTTGAATTAAAAAATCAATGAGCAGTCCAATAAGGGTTTTGTGTCAGCAGGGGATCCCCCTGGAACAAGGTGTTCAGATCGATGGGCCAGTAATACCCTTTGTTGGTAACACGCGTTTGTGAATACCCCAAAACATCCCTCAAATTGTGTACATAGGGTTCCGTCCGGATCAGGTCATAGAACCAGGTCCCTTCGCCTATCAACTCCCGCCCGCGTTCATTAAGAATTTCCTGGATCAAGTCATTCTGGGTTAAGGCCCCGCTGTAATCTCCGATACCGGCTCGTTCCATGGTATGATTAAGGGAATTTACCGCACCCGCCAGATCGCCTAGCACGGCCTGCGCTTCCGCATCCAGTAAAAAAATGTCCGAGAGACGCAGGAGGACAAGATTGTTATTGATCAGGGGTTGTTGTTTGCTGGCTGGATTATTATACTTGAAACCGGCATATTTTAATAATTCATAGCCCGCTTCATCCCCTCCGGACGCATCGATCTGATGGAACATGGTGGTAAATCGCTGGTCGGAGTCGGCATACAAGGTAGGGTTAGCCACCCAGCAATTTGAATTCCGGTAATCGATAATCGAATCCTTTAGCCAAACCGAAAAGAAATCATAATGGGCTTCACTCCAGGAACTGTTATCACCGGAATTCAAAAAATTATTGTCATTGCTGTTAAGGGTCATCGAAAGCGAGAAGATATTTTCAGGAGACAACTGCTCCGACCAGATATTGGTATAGCTCTCCATCGGCTCCAGGGAATATCCACCGTTGTTGATCACCTGCTGACAGGCGCTGTGTGCATTCGCATAATCATGGCCCCAGGCATAGATATGCGCCATCAGGCCATAGATGCTGCCTTTATTGGCCCGGAGCCCTTTATTGAGGTCGCCGTTTGAAAAAGGAAGATAGCCGGCAGCCTTCTGCAGATCGTCAATACAGGCCTTTAATACGTCCGCTTCCGGGGTCCGGGCTACGGGAGGTATATTCCCATAATCGACATTATCATAGATACGGGTAATGTATACGGGATCCCCCCAAACCCTGGTGACATAGAAATAAAGATAGGCACGCATGAATAAGGCTTCTCCCAGATACCGGTTCCGTATCGTCGAATCATTACTGAAAGCGGACAAAGGCATGGCCGGCACCTTGGTAAGGATCAGATTACATTGGGCTGCCAGCTGATAGAACCGTGTCCAGTTCTTCAAGCTCCCTTCCAGGTAAGGAACATAAGAAAAATCCGAGCCCTCGGAAGGCTGAATGGTATTGTAGTTCCAGTAAGAGTTATAAGTCGTTGCAAATTGACCTGCCGTGAGATCCCCAAGTGCGAAATATGAGGCATCCTGTCTCAGACAGGCGCGCAATTGCCCGTATAAGGCGACGGCTGCCTGCTCGACAGACTGCTGCGAGGTCCAGAACTTACTGTCGTAGGTGGAAGAAATGGGCGTTTCATAGATATATTTCTTACAGGACATGCCTGCAAGGATCATGCTTATGATAAGCAGGCAGCTATTGATTGTTGAATGATAATGTTTCATGCTTCAGTTTGATTAACCCTAAAATTGTATTTCCAGGCCTAAAGTGAATTTGCGGGGTACAGGGAACTGGCCTCCCGTATAAACACCCAGGTTGTCTACCGCTTCGGGATCGGGCACCGTAGTCTTCTTTAAGATCAGTACATTATCCATGACCCCGTAAAACCGGAGACCGCTTATCTTCGCCCGTTTGACGATATTATCCGGGACCTTGTACCCAAACACGATGTTCTTGATCTTAAAATAACTGCCATCCTCATTGAACATAGTGGAAAAAGGCAGGTACTCATAATAATGCCCGACAAAGGGGTTCAAGGCAGGGAAAGAAGCCTTGTAGTTTGGATCTTTCACCGAACGGTCCGGTCTCCAATAATTCAAACCAGCCAGGGAAGGCAGACGTTTGGCGGCAAAATCATAGAGCGTACTATTCGTGGGGAAGTCGAATATATTGTCGAACTGACCTTCCCTGAACGTATTGATGATATCCCTTTTCCAGGTGAAAACGCAAACCACCGACATATAGAAATTCTTGTAACTGAAATCATTGACAAAACCTCCAGTGAACAGGGGATTAGGATTGCCTGTAGGCACCCTGTCCCCATGCGAATCCCCATTGTCTTCATCGCTCCACACATCATAATCCTTATTCTGGTCCTTCCATATCGGATCACCCGGTTTTACAGGGTGATTGCCTTTAAAATAAGTGATATATTGTCCCGTTAACGGATTGACGGGGATCTCCGAATAATTATTATACACTCCCTGGTATTGCATCTGGAACATCTTATAGATAGGCTGTCCCACGCTATAGATCCTGCTTACGCCATAATAGTCATCCTGCAGAAAGGTCCTGTTGCCATTTGGCAATTTGGCAATCATGTTCTTGTTAAAGGATAGGGTCAGCGTGGAGGTCCATTGGAGCGGATTACGGGGAGCGAGATTATGAGTGATCAGGGTCAGATCCAGTCCCCTGTTGCTGACCCATAGATCCGTCGCATTAAAACTTACACTTTGGTAACCGGTAAAAAAGGGAAGATTGAAATTAAAATAGTCTGATTTGGACAGCTTGTCGTATACATCCGCAACGATCGACACCCGGTTGTTGAACAGGTTCAGATCGACTCCCAGATCCTTCTGGGTAGTAGAAGTCCAGGTGAGGTTATCCTTGGTTAGCCCATTCGTATAACTTGGCTGAATGGCCGGGTTCCCCATATAGGTGCCGGCTAAAGTATAGGAATTATAAGGTGCGTAATAATCATCTGACTGGTTGCCGGACTGTCCATAGCTGGCGCGCAATTTCAGATAACTAAGCCATCGGCTGGTATGGAGCATGAACTTTTCGTCCGATACGATCCATCCGAGGCCTGCTGCGCCAAAATTTCCCCATTTGCTTTTCGTGCCAAAACGGGAAGAGGCATCCGTACGTTCGGAGACATAGGCGATATATTTCTGGTTGATATCATACTGCAATTGCCCCACATAGGATAACAGAGAAGAAGCCTGGTAGGAAGAATTGGCGCCCAGCGATGATTGCGGCACACCGGAGACCACCTGTATATCATTGGACGGTACATTATAGCCGGATGCCTGCGTGAACGTCGCAATATTCCTGTTGAATTGCTGGGATGTCGTCAGGGTGATATGGTGTTTAATATTATCTCCGGAATTAAAGGCCTTTGAATAATTCAGCCTGTTTGACAGGAAATAATTGGTAAAATTCCCCCGGTCCGATTCCGCATAGGATGGCTGCAAAGTTTGCTGGACCTGAAAGGCCACCGCGTCGATATTGGATGGCTGAAAATAATCCTTATTGGACGCGGTTGCATCGATCGAAGCCTGGCTTACAAAGGTCAGGTCCTTAAATATCTTGTAATTCAAGGTCAGCGAAGCCGTATACTGATTATTGATATTCTGATTCCGGAGCTTGTCATACAGACCATTAAAATTCAAAGAATCAAAGGAATTGAGCCTGTAAAGGGAAGAAGGGATATTCGCGCCGCTGACAGGCGTGTTTTCATCATTGGTAGTTACCTGGGTACCGTTAAGGCTCCTGTTGGTATATTTTCGTCCCCGCTGGCGATCGCTCCGGGATATTCCTGCGATAAATTGAGCATTGAGTTTGGGGCTGAGCTTAAAGTCAAAATTACCCCTCAGGGAATATCGCTGATAACCAAATGCCTTGATAATCCCTTCCTCATTGTAATAATTCATACTCAGCCGGTAGCTGACGATATCCGAAGCAGCGGCCATGGAAATATCCCCGTTGTGTACAAAGGCATTCCGGTAGAAAAGGCCCTGCCAGTCGGTAGCGTTATTAAAAGCGGGGTTCAGACTGTCGGTCAGCATTTGAGGGATCTGTCTGAGCAAGGCGGCATTGCCGTTGGCATAGACATTCAACAGGTCCAGCTTTTGTCTTCTTTCCTCCTGGCCGGTGACGGTAGGTAATAATTCCGGTTTAATGGAAACGCCGCTGTACCAGTTGACCCTGAATTCCGGCTTGGAACTGCGTCCCTTTTTCGTGGTAATATAAAGAACGCCGTTGGCGCCCCTTGACCCCCAGGCTGCGGTCGCTGTAGCATCCTTTTGAACGGAAATAGATTCTATATCATTGACATTGAGACCTGCCAGGTAGTTCGTTCCCGTAGCATCGATGCTGTTGGTGATATCTTCAGGGTTAACGGGTATCCCATCTATGACATATAAGGGTCCACTGAGCGCACGGGCCGCGTCGAGAGAGGAGGTTCCGATGTTTTTGCTGACCCTGGTATTACCCCTTACGACCAGAGAGGGGGCGGTTCCCGGTTCTCCGGAATTTACCTGGACATTGATACCGCTTAACCTCCCCTGAATCAATTGATCAAAGGAAGGCGCTGGTAAATTCTCAATCTGTTTGCCGCTAATGGTGGAAACAGCCGATGTAGTCGTTCTCCTGCTCTGCGACTGGGCTCCCACCACTATCACATCCTGCATGCTTTTGTCCTCGCCTTTTAAATGGACTTCCAGCACCAGCCTTTTGTTCACCCTGACCCGTTGGGAGATATAACCCACTGAGCTTAGCTCGATGACCCCATCGACATCCTTTACCCGAAGCGAGAACTCTCCCTTTTCATTGGTGACGGTTCCCCCCTTGCTCCCTGATTCGCGGACAGTTACGCCCGCAATAGCCTGGCCGCTGTCATCGATGACACTCCCCCTGATCAGGCTGTCCTTTGCGGGATAATTTCCTTCACCGAATACGACCAGATTATTCTCCAGCACGCGGTAATGAAGAGAGGTGCCTGCAATCAGCTGATCGATAACAGCCAGTACCGGCTTGTTATGAACATGGATACTGATCTGCGGCAAGGAGAATAAAACGCTGTCATGGTAAAGAAACCGATAGGAACTTCTGGACTCGATGACCGTAAGCGTCTGTTTGAATGTGAGGTCTTTGCACTCAAGCGAGACCTTTTCCTGGGAAAGGCCCATAGCGTAGATCTGCGTACAGACCACCGTCAGAAAAATGCCCAGGAAATTCATGATAAGCAGAATTTTTTTTCGCGGATAAGCAGCCGCGTGAAATAGTTTTGGCAATACGAAATTTGACATACCTTTATCGCATGATGGTTAATAAATGGGAAGACTCAGGACTCCACGTTCTGCATGGTCTTCTTATTTTTCATCTTATAGGGGGATGTTAGCGCATCTCCCTTTTCCTTGGAGGGTTCTATGATTTGTTGGATCGGCTATAGGCTATATTTTTTGAGTATTATAAAATAGATCATTTCCTTTTAATAAATACTTCCTTTTGTTTGATAATAAAATCGAAATAATAGCTGAACTGCATGGCCTTTAATGCCTGCCCGAGCGTTTCTTTACCGAATGAGCCGGTGAACAGCTCTTTTTTCAGGTCATCGTCCTCAAAATAAATATGCACATCATACCATCTTTCCATCTTCTCGGCTACAGATTCGAAAGGCTCCTGGTTAAATACCAGCTTACGGTACATCCAGGCAATTTCCGGGATTAGGTTGCTGGATCTTTCTGCCTGCAAGGGTTGCAAATGATAGGTTATAGTATCGGACAGATTGTTGTTGTTCTTGTCGGGCACCTGATTGGTTTGGGCCTGGCTGGTGCCTTTAGATGCCGGCTGATTTCCTCTCCAGGGCTCGGAACCCGCCCCGGTATCAGGTTCTTCTTCCCTCGACCCCTGCCGGCTGTCCGCAATGCCCGCAGCTTCAAGCGAGGTGTCGGCGATGGCCACCCGGATATCGATCTTTTCATTGGGTCGCAGGACCACCGGTCGTTCCGGGAATTTATGCAGACTCAACTCCACCTTTCCCCTGATCAAAGAGGTTTCCACACTTTTATCCTTTGGATAGGCCTTTATATTAAAGGAGGTTCCTAATACCCTTATGTCTACGTTTTTTGCGTGAATGATCAATGGAGTGCCCGCATTTTTAGCCACGTTAAAATAGGCTTCTCCCTCCAGGATGATCTCCCGTTTAGTCTGCCCAAAATCAGCATTATAGGACAGCCGGCTATTTTCATTCAGCACGACAACCGTCCCATCCGGGAACTGGAGATTTGAATGCGACTTTTTTCTGGTGAAAACCACATTCATGGTTTCTGCTTTCTCTACCCCATGAGGGTTCCGGAAAACCTGAAACCCAGCCAGGGCAGCCAAACAGGCCAGAATTCCGCAGAATACCCAAAGATGGCGATGTTTACCGCTCTTCTCCATGCCTTCATTTACCCGGTTGCGGATAGCATCGTTATCATCATCTACCGGGGTTTGCCGGCTGTTCCACATCCTCTCCATGATCTCAATTACACCAGCGTCTTCCCCATAGGCCAGCAGAAGAAGCTCCAGCTCCTGCAATTCTTCTTCGGTCGCTACGTTTGCCAGCTTCCTCCCCAATAGTATCCATAACCTTTCCTGTTCCATGTTCTTGTATACCTGATGAGAAGTCCCTGTGTCAGGTAATAGATATGACACGAATTTTGGGTCTTACCCCCAAAAAAGAAATTAATTTTTTTAGAAGGGAATATAAAGGGGGTGGGAAACGGGGAATGGTGGGGAATGAATATAGATTGCCAAAGCATCAGGCGTACCCGGCAGTCACCTTGAAATAGATAACCTGCCTGATCTTTTTAAGGGCGATGCCGATTTGGTTCTCGACGGTCTTTTCAGATACGTCCAGCAGCTCCGATACTTCTCTGTAACTTAAGCCTTCTTCCTTCACCAATCGGAAAATAATCCCGCATTTTGCCGGCAGATCGCTTATCGCCTTATTCAGTCTGCTGGCCATTTCCGCGGTGATCATCAGCTCTTCCGGATTAGCCTCCTGCCGCCAGTTGGACATGGAAATATGCTCCAAATCGATCTGCTCTATTCGTTTATTGTCGCGGAGATAGTTCAGGGATGCATTTTTAATACACATAAACATATAGTGCCTGCAACTTCGAATCCGTGCATAATCCACTTTACGCCTGCGTTCCCACAGACGGATAAAGACGTCTGCCGTGATCTCTTCAGCCGGTTCTTTTGATTTTATAATAGCGAGTGCAAAATCGTACAGACTCTTGTGCATTATTTCGAATAACGTAGTAAACGCATTTCTATCGTCCTCTACCGTGATCCGGCGCAGCAGTTGGTTGGTATCTGTAAGCATGTATAGCAGTTATAGGAGAGCCTCGAAATGAAGATACCGAAATTTACCTAATGACATCCTGCACAATACCATGCAAACGTTTGCGCAAGTTTTCCAGACCGTCTGGCTGATGAGGCGGGATCACTTTCGGCAATCCTATCCAACCCCTCTGTTTGTATTTACAACATCCCTGCCTCTATAATTGTTGTGTGCAAAAAATATAGCTGGCAAACGATGTTTTGATACGTAATACCTTATATTTTTGGTTTTGCACCTCTCAAAAAAAGCCATGAAAAATTATGAACACCTATGTAGTTTCTTTGCAGGAGATCGACAGATCGAAACTTATGACTGTAGGAGGCAAGGGCGCTAATCTGGGTGAACTATCCGGAATCAAAGGGATACGGGTACCGGAAGGCTTTTGCATTACCACCGAAGCCTATAAAAAAATAACCGGGAATAACCAGGAGCTTAACAGCTTGCTGGATGAATTAACGGAGCTTAAGACGGAAGATAGAGAAAAGATCAACGAGATCGGTGCAAAGATCCGTAGGCAAATCGAAAGCATACCCCTTGATAAGGAAATAGCAGAAGAAATTGCGGATGAGCTCACCAGGTTTGGTGAAAAAAATGCCTTTGCTGTGCGGTCCAGTGCTACGGCAGAAGACCTGCCGTCGGCATCCTTTGCAGGCCAGCAGGATACCTATTTGAATATTATAGGAAAGGAGACCATTCTAAAACATATCAGCAAGTGCTGGGCATCGCTGTTTACTGCCAGAGCAATTATTTATCGCCTTCAAAACGGTTTTGACCACCGTAAAGTCCACCTATCGGTAGTTGTTCAGAAAATGGTCTTCCCGCTTGCGGCAGGCATTTTGTTTACTGCCGATCCCATCACCGGCAATAGGAAAGTGATGTCCATTGATGCCAGCTTTGGTCTTGGTGAGGCCATGGTCTCCGGCCTGGTGAATGCGGATCTCTATAAAGTATGTAACGACAGGGTAATCGAAAAGAAAATATCCGCCAAGAAACTGGCTATTTATGCCTTAAAAAAAGGTGGCACAAAAGAACAGGAGATCGGGCCTGAGCAGCAGAACAGACCAGCGCTGACGGATGAGCAGATCTTACAGCTTTGGCGCATGGGCAGAAAGATCGAAGAACATTTCGGCCGACCCCAGGACATTGAATGGTGTTTGGCTGAGGATACATTTTACATAGTTCAGAGCCGGCCGATCACTACCTTATACCCGATCCCTGTAGCGGATGATCAGGAGAATCACATTTACATATCTGTCGGCCACCAACAAATGATGACCGACGCTATGAAACCACTGGGCTTGTCTTTTTGGTTGTTAATAACTCCGGCACACATGCGTATAGCCGGTGGAAGATTGTTTGCTGATGTTACACATATGCTGGCTTCACCTGGCAGTAGAAATACGATCATAGATACTTTGGGGAAATTCGATCCGCTCGTGAAAGATGCACTTACAACCATCATAGAACGGGGGAATTTTATCAAATCATTACCGGATGAAAAAAAAGGACCCAATAAAGCAGCGTCCCTTCCGAATTATCAGGCCCTGAACGAATACGATCCAAGAATCGTTGCTGATCTGATCAGGCATAGTCAAACATCGATCGAAGCGTTAAAACAAAACATCCAAAAGAGATCAGGGTCGGATCTGTTTGATTTTATCCTGGAAGATATCCGGCAATTAAAGCGAACCGTATCTGACCCAAAAAGTATGGGGGTAATTTTTACGGGTATGAATGCTTCACTATGGATCAATGAAAAAATGAACGATTGGTTGGGTGAGCGGAATGCCGCAGACAAAATTTCTCAATCTGCACCGAACAATATTACTTCCGAAATGGGCCTGGAATTATTGGATGTTGCGGATGTGATCCGTCCATATCCGAGGGTGATCGAATATTTACTACAGGTAAAAGAGGATAACTTTTTAGATGAACTGGTTAAGTTTGATGGTGGGAAGGAAACCCGCGAGGCAATTACTGCATATCTCGACAAATACGGGATGCGCTGTGTGGGAGAGATCGATATTACGAGAACACGTTGGAGCGAAAAGCCGATTACCTTGATCCCTTTGATCCTTAGTAATATCAAAAACTTTGAGCCTAATGCCGGCAGCCGCAGGTTTGAACAGGGGCGACAGGAAGCTTTTAACACAGAAAAGGAGTTATTGGATCGGTTGGCGGTATTACCAGACGGTGAACAAAAGGCAAATGAAACCAAACGGATGATCGACCTGGTCCGGAACTACGCCGGTTTTCGTGAATATCCAAAATATGGTATCATTAGCCGGTACTTCGTTTATAAACAGGCTTTACTAAAAGAAGCCGAACGACTCGTACAGACCAGCGTTATTCATGAAAGGGAGGATATTTTCTTTCTCAGTTTTGAGGAACTCCGCAACGTCCTGGGTACCAATAAATTGAATTACCAGGTCGTCAGCAAACGAAAAGAAGAGTACAAATTATGTAAAAAACTCACTCCTCCACGTGTTATTACCTCTGATGGTGAAATCCTTTCAGGTAGTTACAACCGGGAAAATCTTCCGGCTGATGCTATTGTAGGCCTGGCTGTCTCCTCCGGAATTATAGAAGGGCGGGCACGTGTCATCTTAAATATGGAAGATGCTGACCTGGAAGATGGAGACATATTAGTAACCGCCTTTACCGACCCCAGTTGGACACCTTTGTTTGTATCCATAAAAGGCCTGGTCACCGAAGTTGGCGGACTGATGACCCATGGAGCAGTTATCGCGCGTGAATATGGCTTGCCGGCAGTTGTCGGGGTAGAGAATGCTACCAGGCTGATAAAAGACGGACAGAGAATCCGGGTGAATGGAAGGGACGGATATGTAGAAATTTTATCTTAATCTACCCTTTCTTTGCTATTATTTGCTTGTGCTATTATTGGTCAGCAATTTAATTTTGTTTGAAATAAGCGTTTTGTCAGCCTTTGCTTTTGCAAGCTCCAGGGCATTTTGTAAATGTGAAATTGCTTTGCTATTGTCAAAATCGGTATAAAGCTCTCCCAAAAGCGAATGGAATAAATGATTGCCGGTAAGTTTTATCTTTTCAGCTTCCAGTATGGCCTCTTTTTTTCCGTTTACTTTGGCAAGCGCATAAGTTCTGTTTAAGGCTGCGATGGGTGAATATTCAATCAGGAGTAATTGATTGTAAAGCTGTAAAATATTCCCCCATTTTTCTGCTGTGTCGGCTTTAATAGTGTGCCAGTATGCGATACTGGCTTCTAAATGATATTTTGAAATTTTATTGCCTTGCGACGCCTGATTTAAAAAATATTCTCCCTTGGTAATCAGTTCTTGATTCCATAGCTCTGTGTCCTGGTCCTGATATAAAATTATTTCTCCGTTTTGGTTATGCCTCGAGTCGAATCTTGACGAATGAAAACACATCAGAGAAAGCAACGCATTTGCAAATGGTTTGTTCAATTGTTCATTCTCAATAAGCAAATATGTTAATCTCATGGCTTCCAGGCAAAGATCTTTCTGTAAGGAGATGTCTTGGTTGGAAGAATAATAGCCTTCATTAAAAAGCAAATACAAAGTCATTAAAACGGGGGATAGCCTGTCGTTAATTTCAGATAAAGTGGGCTGCTCGATTTTTATTTTTTCTGTTCTGAGTTTTTCTTTAGCCCGCTGAAGCCGTTTGTAAATAACTATTTTGTTGGTCAGAAAGGCGTTGGCAATTTCATCGACACCAAAACCACAAAGCAAGTTTAACGCTAATCCAATTTGTGCTTCTGGTGGATTACAAGGGTGGCAAACGACAAATATCATGGCGAGCTGGCTGTCGTTAATGTTTTTGAGCGACAAATCAATTTCTATTTCTTCCGAATCTGGCGCATGGTGTTTTATTGCTTTTGAAATTTTTTGAGCAAAAAGCGAATTTCGTTTCAAATAATCTTTGGTCTTATTTTTTGCAACGGTATATAGCCAGGCTGTTGGGTTTTCGGGCAGACCTTTTAAACCCCATAACTCCGAGGCTAAAAGAAAAGTATCGCTTACGATGTCTTCTGCAATTTCAATATGTTCAATGCCAAATAATTTGCAGAGTACAGAAACTATTTTTCTGTACTCTGTTCTGAATAAATGAGGAATTAGTTCTGTCTCTCTCATAAAAATAAATGCCTTTGCAAAAATACAAAGACATTCACGATTTTTTGAATTACAGTTAGATTACACGAATCTCTCTGACTTCCACATTTCCACCAATTGCCAGAACAGGACACCCTTTTGCTAATTCAGCAGCATTTTCAATGGAATCAGCTTTTACAATACTGTAACCTATAATACATTCTTTAATTTCCGTGTAGGGTCCATCGGCAATTACATTGTCGGATTTTACAACTTTGCCCGAGGGAACCAAACTATTTCCCCGATCGGTCAATTTGTTTTGGGCTGCAATGCCACCTATCCAGTCCATCCATCGTTGCGTCGTAGCTTGCAATTGTTCGGGCGAACTCTTAGGAGTATTGTAATCTGTTCTGAATACCAATAAGAAATCTTTCATTTTGTATAATTTTTTGATTGTTAAATAATCAGTGTTATAGGCCTGCTTTTTGGAGAGGGCGGATTTCAATGTTTGCATTCGATTCTAAAATAGGGCAGCCTTTTGCAATTTCAACCGCCTCATTAATATCTTTGGCCTGCACAATGGTACAACCCCCTATATTTTCTTTTGTTTCTCCAAAAGGGCCATCAGTTACAGTTTTTTTTGAGCCGCTAACCTGTTTGCCTGTTGGTTGTAATGGTTCACTGGCTATATGCAGCCCTTTTTTAGAAAGGTCCCCTACCCAATGCATCAACTTTTGTTTAAGAGCTTGTATTGCTTCGGTAGACTGACCTGGTTGATAGACATCACTACCTCTGAATAAGAACATAAATTTTTCCATGATCAATTTTTAAATTTAATTGTTAAAAACTAATTAACCTATTTACCCCGGTCGCTGCTAAAGGAGTCCCTGAACATTTTCCACCCACCCTGGGTCTTCCTCCATAGTACCAGGAATTTGCCATTATCAAATAGTTTATCGTTAGCATCCAGTAATTGCCAGAACCCTACTTCTGTAACAAATTCTACACCATCCCCAAATACATCGACCGTGATAAATTTACCGTTTCTGAGGCCAAACTTATGATAAGCCAAATTAAAAAAATCCAACGGGGCGTTTGCACCGCAAAGTGCCGGAGCATTTGGCGCCATGATCCAGCATTCTTTTGCATAACGGTCGATAAACAGGGATGAGTCCCCTTTGGCTAAGGCCTGGAAATAAATCTTGTTACTCGAGATTATTGCCTTTTTTGCCTCTTCCAGGCTGGCATTAGTTGTTTGTTGCGCCTTTGTTTGTTGTGCCTGGCAATTAAAAAATAGGAACGATAACAGCAGAACCTGCCAAAAACCGCCCTGAGTTGTGCTGATAAAACTGATAGTTTTCCGCATATGTTTGAATTATTGATTGTTAAAAACTAATGACGATTGAGCTTTTAGGATTCGACAAATTTTTGAAGATATTTTTCTTTTCGTAAATGGATTTTCCGATTCAATAGCCTTTCATACTGTGCTTCAATTGTTTTGCGGCGAAATAAATTATCGCCGTGAGATACATATTATTTTTTTTGGTCATTTTTATTTTTTCCGCAACCGCATTTTCCCAAACCGGAACCAACCAACCTGCAGCCAAACTGACCGGAGCTATAAAAGGAATGATCCGCACTGCTGACGGATATCCCGCCGAATCGGTGAGCGTCGCCATAAAGGGTACTGCCATGGTTACCTTGTCCGATAAGACCGGGAACCTTGAAATAAAAATGATAAAGCCGGGTATATATATCTTACTGGCCTCTTTTGCCGGTCATACCGCCAGGGAATTAAGGGTCGAGGTTAAAACTAATGAAACCACTATCGTTCCGGAAGTGGTGCTTAATGAAAACACCCTGGAACTGAAAGAAGTTGTGATTTCGGGCAACAGGTTTAATAAAGGAGGTGAATATGTGGCGAAAATGCCCTTGAAGAATATGGAGAACCCCTCAGGTGTACAACACCATTTCCTCAGAGATATTCAAATAGCAGGTTATTACCAGTTATGATGATGCCCTTAGAAAGGTCCCGGGTATTGCAGTTCTTGAGATCGTTTTGCACGCCGTTGTACAATTTATTCAGATCGTCGTATTGAGTTTGCAGCGCCTTGAATAGGCATTATTTCCGGTTTAGCATCGAAGCAGGGAAAGGTGGGGGGAGAGGGGTGGTAAATTGTTATGTAAAAATAGGTAAAATTGAATCTCAAAGGCCTTAACTTTATAAAGACAGTTAATTCTTTGTAATAAAGGGGAAAATATAAGCTAATGAAACAGCGGGTCTTCCTGCCGGTCGCCTCACTTATACTCCATCTAAGCCTGGGAGTTCTTACCCATCTTTCTGCACAGGTTCCCTGCGACTCATCCCTCCTTAAGAATACGGGGAGTCCATTGAGTTATAGCAACCGGGGTGACCGTTGTGAGGGTCTTTATATTAAAGAGGTAGGCAGCTCTACACTCCAGATCGTCTCCCTGACCGAGTTCTTTGAACAATATAATAACGGGTCGGGTAAAGCGCTTCAGATGGAGTGGGACAGACCGCCAGGTAATGGGGTTACACGTCTTCGGGCCCAGGGAATCAAACGCAGACTCTACTACCGCATGGATACTTTCCAGCCAGCGGGCTCCGGATCATTTAACTGGCCATCGAACATTCTTGCCTCCCTGAATATCTTACCTGGCGACATCGGGGTCCTTGGCCTGACGCGATATGCTGTAGGGCAGATGGAACAGGATGTTTATTTACCCTTACGCATCAAACAGCAGGGAAGCTACATTCATTCAGGCACCTACAAACTTGTCCTTCTCCCCGGAGTAGAGTTGTCAGAGGTTTATATTAGTATGGCACTGACGGATCCGGACGGGCAGCCCCGGCAATTTATCAAAGATGGAGAGAAATTAGGGTTTGGTTATTACCCTGCGGAACGTGGAATTGAAATCCCGGTATCCGGTCTGAAAGGAAAGGGAACATACTTTATGGAAATCGGCGCAACCTTAAGAAGCGGAGGGACGTCGACCATTGAACTTTGGTTCTATAAAGCGACAGACTAAGGACTATTTTTTCAGAATCCTTTTCTGGAATCTTTACTAAAAAGAGCTGCCGTATGAAGGGTAATAAAATGCAGGGTAATAAAAATGATAACGGGCAAGACAAACTCCGGGATTTATTATACCGGCAGGCTAAAGCGTTATACGATGAGGCTGTTCAGACCGGGGGTCAGGTCTTACCGGATAAACTTGAATCGTTGGAGCATTTGCAGCGACTTGTTAACCTTTATTCTTCTTCTGCCCCTCCGGCCCGTCGCAAACGATGGCCGGTAATAGCCATCTTAGCCGCAACCTTAGCCATCGTAAGTGTGCTGCTTTTCGCCCGCGTCCCGGCAACAGAGATCGAACTGGACCTGACCCTTTCGGAGGTGGGCTTTCAATTTGCCAGGCAACAGGTTTTTGCCGATGTTATGAAACTCTCTACGCTTGGAGTTTCTGGTTTAGAGAATATCCGGCTGCCCCGGATGGGTAATCAGGATGCCCGCACGATTGGTCAGGCTGATGGTTCAGATTCTTCCGGTTCCGGAACTTCTATACAATTATGGGATAAAGAAGATAGCGTAAATAAGGGTACGGTTTCCCTCGCCACCATCATATTGCCAAAGGGAACGCGGGTATGGCTCCGTCCAACGGAGATTCCTCTTCAGTATCGTTTATCCGTCAAAAGTACGGCACTTCAATTACGTGCTGACGTCAACGGACAAATAGGTATGGGGCTGCCTGGAATGCCGCAGGAGAAAATTAGCTTTACAAGCCCCAGATCGATCCTCTTGCAGTCCGGTCAAAATATTGTGGATATGGACCTTGGTTTTCTACATGCAGATAAAAACACTTTCTCCTGTCAGCTCATGGTAGATAGTCTTTCCTTTTTTCGCATTGATGAACATGTCGACCCGGAGCACACCATAATGCGCCGTGTTTCAACGATCCTTTCGGGAACGGTGTACTTCGAATCACTGGGAGGGCAGGAACGTCGCCTCCGGCCGGGCGAAGAGATTGACTTTGACTGGTCAAAAGGAGAGATCAGAACGCTTACTTTGCAGGATGATCATATCCGCTTCGCCTTTCATGGTCGTGTCCGGGGAATGACGACTGGTGTGGAAGAACACCAATATAGTATAATGCCTACTTACCTGGAATGGCTGAAAGCTCGGCACGGACTTAGTCTGTTATGGGGCACCACACTTTATTTTTTCGGTCTGATTTTCGGGGTATGGCGATGGTGGAAGGCTTCAACTATAAATTTATAGCTAACTCTGTAAACGCTAACATTTTGAACAGATCATTATCCCTTCTTATATATGCTTCCCTGATTGGTATCGGCCCGTACGCGGCATCGGCTCAGGAATTGATTACGAAGTCCCTCTTTGAAAAACAGTTTGAGATCACTGCCCGGCTTATCGTCATGTTGAAAGTGGATTACAAAGAGGGTACCCCGGAAGTGGGGGCAGGCTTTATCTTCGGTCATGATAAAGACCGCCTGTTTATTGCCACTGCCAACCATGTCGTTCAGAAGGGGGCAATGCTACCGGTTGACATTTGGGTTACTTTAAAGACGATGCCCGGGGGTAAACCAGTAAAAGCTACTTTATTAAAGAATGGAAAAGTAGAGAATTTAGATCTGGCGGTATTAAGTATTGAGAACCTTGCTCAACAAGGTATCAATGTCTGTGCATTTCCATACGATCGTTTGGGAGTGACCGATGAGTTGAAACGCGGGGATACTGTTTTTCCGGTTGGAAACCCGAATGGTGATTCCTGGGCAGAGCCGGTTGAGCCGGACCGGGTTTCCCAGGTCAGTGAAAAAGAAATTGTATTTCAATCGGCCTTGATAAGCGGGGGGAATTCCGGCGGGCCTTTGATTGACGCAAGAGCAAGCCTGGTAGGGATGACGACAGCCGATCAGCCCCCATTTGGAAGGGCGATAAATATGAACCTGATACTAAGCCGGGTCCAAAAATGGGGATATCCTGTACAATTAAGCGTTTTCTCTCTGCCGGAATTGGATATTCCCCCTTTGCATATTGCTGCCATGAATGGCGACACGGGCGAGGTTAAAAAATTGCTCGCCTCCTGTAATAACCCTGATGATGTAGACATGCATTATGTAACTGCCTTGCATTTAGCTGCCTTTTGGGGGAAATTGGAAGCCTGTACCCTTTTGATAAAAGCCGGAGCCAGTCTCGATGCGCAGGATGCTTTGGGAGATACACCGCTTCATCATGCGGTAGACCGCTCCGGAAATTTGGAAAGTATTAAATTGCTGATGAGCGCTGGTGCGCAGATAAATGCCCTTAACTACCAGGGGCTTGCGCCTTTAAACAAGGCTTTACTCGCCGATAGTGTAGATTATGAAACTGTTGTTTACCTTATTCATTCAGGAGCAAACGTCAATTTGAAGGATTTGGAAAAAAATACTCCATTACATTATGCGGCAGAAAGTGGAAATACAGAGATCGCCAAAGTGTTACTAAAGGCTAATGCTGATAGGGAAGCAGAGAATAAGCTTAAAAGAACCCCCTTACTCTTAGCCGTGGAAAACCAAAAGACGGAAATGGTACGACTTCTTATTTTATCAGGGGCCAATGTCAATGGACGAGGGGTATTGCTTACCGCCGCCAGTCATCCTGAAAACAGGGAAATCATAAAAACAGTACTAAAAGCAGGTGCTGATGTGAATGAAAAAGGGGAGGATGGGAATACCCCATTGCACCATGCCGTTTTTAGTGGGCACAACTACCGGCCAGCCTCCTTAAATGAACAATTGGAGGATATTATTATGCTGCTTAAAGGAGGCGCAGCTGTTAATGCCGTTAATGGTAATGGAAATACACCGTTGTCGGCCGCCAGAAAATTATTTACCGATCCCCACTATGGAAGTGATAAAGATAAGGAGGATTACCTCGATCGTTTTAAGGCCATTGAAAGAGTACTCCTTCAATATGGGGCCAGATAGCCATTCCTTCCTCTTTTCTCTCTTTTTCCCTATCTTGCCAGGCTGAAAAAGAAAGAATGAAAAAATATATCCTCCCATTAATTTGTCTGTTTGCCTGCCATAAGGCCGTTTTTGCACAACAAGCTGTACCCGCAACGAAAAACGCAGCCGTCTATGCCGCCGATATATGTATATATGGCGGCACCTCCAGCGGCGTAATTGCAGCCTATACGGCTGCTAAATCCGGGAAAAAGGTCATACTGATCGAGCCGGGAAGACATTTAGGCGGAATGACCACCGGGGGGCTTGGTTATACGGATATAGGGAATAAATATGTGGTAACAGGCCTGGCGAGGGATTTTTACCGCCGTATTGGCGCGCATTATGGAAAATTTGAACAATGGATATTCGAGCCGAAGGTGGCAGAGGGGATCATTATGGATTATGTGAAACGGGCGGGATTTACTGTTTTGCGGGAGAGTCGCCTTAAAGAAGTCAAAAAAGAAGGGAATCAGATAAAAGAAATTATCCTGGAGAATTCGCATAATCCTGCCGCCGTCGCAAATACAACAGTGCGAGCGAAAGTATTTATGGACTGCACGTATGAGGGGGATCTGATGGCCCGTTCAGGGGTTTCTTATTCAGTAGGACGGGAAGCCAATAGTCAGTATAATGAGACGATCAATGGGGTTGAATTTATGGAGGGCCACCAGTTTCCGGATAACATTTCACCGTACAGGGTGCCCGGCGATCCGAAAAGCGGTTTATTATGGGGCATCGGTAATCAATCATTGCCAACCAATGGTACCGGGGATAAAGAAGTGCAGGCTTACAACTTTCGTATCACCCTGACGAATGTTCCGGAAAACCGTATTCCTGTCTCCATGCCTGAAAATTATTCCCCGGACAAGTATGAATTATTACTTCGTTTAAAGGAAAAACAACCGTGGAAAACTTTTAAGGATGTTTTTATCTGGAGTATGATGCCTAATGGAAAGACCGATATTAATAATAAGGGCGGTTTTTCTACGGATATGATAGGAATGAATTGGGAATACCCCGAGGCTGGTTATGATAAAAGGGCTGAAATATGGAAGGAGCATGAGGATTATACGAAAGGCCTGCTATATTTTGTCGGCAATGATGCGCGGATACCTGACTATATCCGGAGCGAAATAAAACAATGGGGATATCCTAAGGATGAATATATGGATAATGGGAATTGGTCTCATCAGTTGTATGTGCGTGAAGCCAGACGCATGATCGGAGAGCTGGTAATGACAGATCATCATTGCCGGGGAAAGGAACTGATAAAGGATGGGGTAGGAATGGCTGCATACGGGATGGACTCTCATAATTGCGAGAGGCTGGTGGAAAATGGACAAGTAAAAAATGAAGGCAATGTCGAAGTACACGGATTCGCGCCGTATTCTATATCCTACAGGGCCTTAATTCCCAAAGAAAAGGAAGCCGGGAATTTATTAGTGCCCGTCTGTTTATCGGCAACACATATCGCTTATGGTTCCATCCGTATGGAGCCGGTATTCATGGTGTTGGGGCAATCTGCTGCTATTGCTGCCTGCAAGGCTATTGATGAAAAAGTACCCGTGCAGCAGGTGAATGTAAATGAGGTACAAAAGGTATTAAAGAACAATCCGCTCGCAGACGGAAGCATACCGGAAATATTGGTTGATAATGAGGACAGCGGTTTTGTTCTGGTAAAAGGAAATTGGAAAACTGAAAAAAATGGAGGATATGGTCCCAGTTTCTTTTTCGCTGATTCCAAAACACAGGCTGATTCCAAAGAGTTGGCTGATTCCAAAGCAAGGACGCCTGAATCAGTCCGGTTTATCCCGGAAATCTTAAAAAAGGAAGCTTATCAGGTTTATGCGTATTTTCCAAAGCTGCTGAATGCTTCCACAAAAACCTATATCAGCATTTTTGATGGCAGGAAGGTTATAGAAAAGAGTATCAACTCATCCTATCTGCAGGTAGAGGGCCAGACCTCCGGGGAATGGGTTTCATTAGGTTTGTATACCTTATTACCAGGCAGGAAAGCATATGTTGAGATCTCCAATAAAAATGCCGATGGAGTGATAGCGGCCGATGCGGTGCTTTTTGTACCCGTTAGGTAAGAGCTATCCGTATGCAAATTTTATTGAGGTTTCTCATTCATTCCCTCGTTCAGTTCCTTGGTTACATTCGACTTGGCATCATTGAATTCCCGGATACCTTTCCCAAGGCCGCGCATAAATTCCGGGATTTTCCGTCCTCCAAATAATACCAATACTGCCACAATAATTAAAATCCATTCACTTCCGCCCGGCATCGACATTAAAAAATAACTCGTCATGATAATAGTTTTACAATAATAAAAATTTATATAATTTACGGAGCAGGTGAGAATAAGGATTTTTGTTTTGTATTATTTTATTTTCCTTAACTATTACCTCCTTATTATGCTGCTTTATTATGCTGCCTGTAATAATTCAGGATCTGCCATAATTCCTGAAAGGCTTGCTGCTATTGAGATGGTATAGTTATTGTTTTTTAAAATGAATAGGAATTGGGAATTTTCTTCCCCGATTTGAGGTGAAAATAAACATTAGAGTTGGGCCGAATAACTTTTTCTTCTTTTATAAATCTGTTGTTATACAAGTTTGCGTAGCTAAATAATAAACGCAAACTAAAAAACGCAAATTATGAAAGACGAAAAATTACAGAACTTTCTTCAGGAGTCGCTGTACGCTCCCCTGGATAGAAAAAAATTTCTGAAATATACCGCTATGGGCGGCGGTGCTTTGTTATTCGGGTTGCAGGCCTGTAAAAAGAATGACAGCCCTTCCTCCGGAACTACGATCGATGTGGGATCGGGTGATCCGGGCATCTTAAATTTTGCTTATGCACTGGAACAATTGGAAGCTGCATTTTATATAAAGGTCAATGCCTCCTTTTATACCAACGCAACTTCGGCCGAAAAGGCTATCCTTAGCGATATCATGAACCATGAGATCGCCCATCGCGATTTTTTTAAGACAGCCCTGGGCTCGGGGGCCATTACTACCCTGCAGTTCGATTTCTCTTCCGTTGATTTTACCAGCCGTACCAGTGTGCTCGGTACGGCAAAGGCATTGGAAGATACCGGAGTTTCCGCTTACAACGGCGCAGGACAATACATTCAGAATGGCGACTATCTTACCTTGGCTGGAAAGATCGTATCCGTGGAGGCCAGACACGCGGCAGCCATAAGAGACCTTATTAATCCCGGATCTGGTGATTTTGCAGGAGATGATGTCGTATCCGCAACCACAGGTCTTGACTTTTCCCGGACTCCTAATTCGACGATAGGCGGGGCCAGCATTGTGGCGACAGCCAATACCTTCCTAAAGACAAAGATATCTGCTACCAAGCTTCCTTAACCGGTCTCCGGTTCCGGAATTATTAATTAGTATACTAAAATAATAAACATGAAAGCGCTAAAAATAATTGAAGAAGCATATAATAAAGACGTTATCGAAAAAAACTTTTCCCGGAGGGAAGCCTTGACCAAGGGTTTAGGGTTTGGTCTTAAGGCTGCACTGGCAGCCATCCCTTTCGGAATTTTCGATGCTATGAATAATAAAGCACAGGCAACACCCCCACCGCCCTCAGCGGTTACCGATATCCTGAATTTTGCCCTTAAGCTGGAATATCTGGAAGCTGCTTTTTACCAGATGGGGCTTAGCACTTCGGGCCTGATCCCTGCTTCTGATTTGAAGGTGATGATGCAGATCAGCAAACATGAGACGGCCCATGTCGCTTTGCTGAAACAAACGATTACTTCCCTGGGGGATACTCCTGTAGCTGAGCCTACTTTTGATTTTACTGCCGGGGGAGCATTTCCGACTGTATTTACCAATTACCAGACCTTTTTGGCTCTGTCCAACGCGTTTGAAGACACAGGAGTAAGGGCTTACAAAGGACAGGCGGTCGGATTGATGGGCTCAGGTGCTGTTCTTACCGCCGCACTGGACATTCATTCTGTAGAAGCCCGTCATGCTTCCGAAGTCAGAAGATTGCGTGGACTGAAAGGATGGATTACCAATGCCGAAGCGAATGGATTACCTGCTGCCATTTATGCAGGGGAGGATACCACGTTTGAAGGCGGGGTGGATGTTAAAACCATTACCTCGGTTCCTCCCGCATCCATTACGGAAGCCTTCGATGAACCGCTGTCTATGGCTGAAGTGCTGGCCATAGCCGGACCTTTTATAAAACCTTAGTATATCATCTTCCGTAAATATCAAAAACCGTCCGGTAACATCCGGACGGTTTTTGATATTTACGCTGGTATGACTATTTAAGACAGCTTCAAAAAATCCCCATCGATTATCAGCAATGTCGCTCCATTTTCTGAAATGGAACGATGGGAGCTCAGGTCGTCCGAAACGATATAATTCATTCCTTTGGACAAGGTGAATTTTTCTCCATTTTGGAGTTCGCTTACAAATTCGCCTTCCAGGCAATAAACAATATGCCCTTTCCGGCACCAATGATCCGCCAAATAATCCTTTGAATATTCAACGATGCGAACCCTTAACCCCTCAAATTGCAGGGTCTGCCAAAATGAAGTGCCGGTGGCACCCTTATGTTCAATTTTTTCAATCGAAGACCAGTCGACTGTTTGAAAGGGGATATGACTCACCCTTAAATATACGTATGCCTGAATGGAAAAAGAGAATTTGTTATATTTATGGTACCCAAAACCAAGAATCCATGCAAAGATTTTTTTCCCTGCTGATCCTGCTTGTTCTTTCTGCAATAGCCTGCTATTCACAAAAAGCAGGCTATTTATCGCTTTCAATAGGACCATCGTTCCCGATAGGTCAATTTGGGAACAAGGACGCTTCTGATCCAAAATCCGGCCTGGCCGATATCGGCGGAATGGCAGATCTGTCCTATGTTTATAAGATCCGGCATTCGAATTACGGGCTGGTTGCCTCGATCAGGGTACGGGAAAACCGCTTTAATTCTTCTGCCTTTCTGGACCCTTTCGAAAAAGAGTTCCCGGATTTTGATTGGTCGCAATCGCAGATCAAAAAGTCCTGGAAGGTTGGAGCAGTGATGATAGGGGGATCCTACAGTTTTCCCATTACAAAGCGGGTAAACCTGGAAGGGCAATTAATGGCGGGGATAGCCAAAGCATATTTGCCGGATATCGTTGTAATGGGATTTCGGGATACAGCGGCTATTCCCGGACATGGAGATTTTATCCATGCCGAAACAAAAAAGGTGAATGCCACTACTTTTTCGGCCTCTATAAAAATTGGGGCCTCCTGCAAATTGACCGACAGGTGGTCCTTGGTGGCTAATGTGGATTATTGGTATTTAAGGCCAACCTTTAAAAATTTAACACAGACCCTGGCCCAGGCAAATAACCTCATCATTTCAGGGTTATATTCACTTTCCAATGCATCTTCTATTTCATATTATCAGTATACCAGGAATTATCCCCAGGATATGAGTACGTTGAATATAACGGTGGGGCTATCGATGCGGCTTTGAGAACGGCATTTAAGACCGGCTGCCCGGGTCCTTAGTCCAGCACCTGTTCCATTTTCATACTTCTTGAACCTTTGATTAACATATAGATACCCGTTTCACGGGGCTGTTGCAAAAAACCGTTTAGCCATCCGCCGGCCTCAAGGGAGTTTTCAAAACGCAGGTAAGGATGGTCGATACGTTGAAAATCACCGCCTACCAGGATTACCTGTTGCCAGGGATATTGCCCGATGAGGTCAACGATTTGCCGGTGTTCTTCAAGGCTTTCCGGACCCAGTTCGGCCATGGCGCCAAGGATCAGGATCTTACCGTTGCCGGTGGCATTTATCCGGGCAAAATTTTCGATGGCTGCCTTCATGCTCGAAGGATTGGCATTGTAGGCATCCAGTATAATGGAATTGCCGTCGCGGCGGATCAGCTGGGAGCGGCTGTTAGAGGGTGTGTAATTTTCAATGGCGGTGCGGATACTGCTGTCCGGTACCCCGAAATGTTTGCCAACGGCAACGGCTACCAGCACATTGGGAAGATTATAATCTCCGACCAGTTGGGTGGAAATGGTACCCGTTGAAGCTCCACTGGCGATGCTGACCTGTAAAAAGGGCTCGCTTTGCGTTACCGTTCCGGTGATATCGGCTCCCCGGGTGCCATAGCTGATGATATGGGGAATGCCCCGGCTCATTTCCTGCAAATAATCATAATCCCACATAACAAAGGCGGTACCATGGTGTTCGCGGAGAAAGCCGTACAATTCCCCTTTTCCTTTTTTTACGCCTTCCGGGCCTCCAAATCCTTCCAGGTGCGCCTTTCCTGCATTGGTGATGATACCGTGTGTGGGAAGGGTATACCTGCAATATCCCTCGATCTCTCCCTGATGATTGGCTCCCATTTCAATCACAGCGAATTGGGCATCCTTCTTAACAGATAAAATGGTCAGCGGGATACCGATATGATTATTCAGATTTCCCTGCGTGGTATAAGTAATAAACATACTGGAAAGAACGGTGTAGACCAGTTCCTTGGTCGTCGTCTTGCCATTGCTTCCGGTAATGGCGATAAAAGGAATGTCGAATTGCTGTCTGTGGTGAAGGGAGAGGTCCTGGAGTGTTTGCAATACATCCTTCACCAGGATCATTCTTCCGGCTTCGTCCGATGAGGCTTGTTCCCGGCCGGAGGCTGCCGGATCTTCGTCGATGATCGCATAGGCTGCTCCCAGTTCCAGGGCCCGGGCTGCAAAAAGGTTGCCGTTAAAATTAGGGCCTTTCAGGGCAAAGAAAAGATCTCCTTCCTTCAGTTTCCGGGTATCGGTCTGGATGGAAGGATATTGAAGGAAAAGCTGGTAAAGCTGCTCAATGTTCATAGATCCGATATTCATGGGTCAAAAATAGTCAAAACTGAAAAAAATGGTTAGGATTCCGGCAAAGGATTTAGGAAATATAATCCTTTGCCGGAACCTCATAATGTCTGTACACTGCGGCTTGGGGTCTTGAGTACTACCGGTAAGCCCGGTAACGAAAAAAGAGGCCGCCTGGTTTGGGCGGCCTCTTTTCAAAAAAAATAAGGTCTTTATTATTGTTTTCTTGTATTCTGTCTTCTTGTTTTATAGTTGATCCCGGTTTGTCTTCCGTTACCGGCTGGGCTGCCTAAACGGTCCATGGCGCAACGGAATCCGATGGTACTATTCGCCTGATCTTCTTCCAGGAAGCGGCGGGCGCCAGGGCTCAACCAATAAGCGCGGTCATTCCAGGAACCCCCTTTCACTACACGTGATTTATTGCTGATCAGGGTCGTTTTGCCATAACCATAAGCTATCCCTGCGATCGAGGAGTCACCATCCAGATAGTTGATAACGTCACCTTTCTGGTAGTTGCGGCGTGCCCTGCTTTCGGAGTCCGTAACGTTACGCATTTTGATGCGGCCGAGACTGTCTCTTTCCGCCTTATTCTCTTTGCCCAGGTCAACGGTTTCGAATTTATTACCACGGTAAGGGGCTACATCATCCACATCTTCAGTAGACAAAGGACGGTAAACGTCATTTACCCACTCGCTCACATTTCCTGCCATATTATAAATACCGAACCCGTTAGGGAAGAAGGAGTTGACCGGTGCCGTATAAACAGCATTATCATTCAGACCGCCGGCAACACCCATATTATCCCCTGCGCCTCTTTTGAAGTTGGCCATAAAAGTTCCCTGCCAGGATCCATGACGGGTATCACGAAGGCCGTTCACGTTATTGCTCCAGGTATATACCTGTTTATTGGCGATCAATTCCTCTCCGCGTTTCTTATCGTTTTTGCCGGGTAAAGGGTTCTGGTTGATATAACCCAAGGCAGCATATTCCCATTCTGCCTCGGTGGGCAGGCGGTAACCCGGTAAGAGGATACCATCTTCGAAGGTAACCTTAGTACGGGGCGTTCCGTTGGGATTGGTCAATTTGTTACTTTTCGATTTAGCCTTGGAACCGGGAGTAGGCTGGAATTCCCCCAGTAAATAAGCTTTTGTATTAAAATTCTCCTGGCCCAGGCCCTGGAGGTTCTTTACGGCATTTTGATTGATAAAGCCTTTATCCAGCAAGGCTTTTTCATTGACACGGTCCGTTCTCCACAGACAGAAATCATGCGCCTGCTTCCAGGTAACCCCGACAACTGGGTAATAGTTATAAGAAGGGTGGCGGAAATAGTATTCTACCAGCGGTTCGTTATAAGCCAGTTCGGATCTCCAAACCAACGTATCGGGAAGAGCGGCTTCGCGGACGTTCTTGAATTCATCGGCGTCGAATACCAGGTTTAGCCAATAAAGGTATTCCCGGTAATGAATGTTGGCTACTTCGGTCTGGTCAATATAAAAGGAGTTGACCGTCACACGCCTTGGAATGTTGTTCCAATCCCGCATAACGTCTTCCTGGGTAGCCCCCATCGTAAAGGTACCGCCCTGAACAAATACCAATCCCGGACCGGTGCGTTGTTCTTTTTCTTTTGAAACCTGGAAACCGCCCATTTTCTTGTCGTTATAATTCCAACCTGTTGCGCTGGATTGATCCGGCTTTTTTTTGCAGGATACGACTAAGGAAAGGCAGGTTGCCAGAATTGCTAGGTTTTTCAGATTCATAGTTAACGCTTTAAGCCGTAATTGAGAGCAAATCATAACGAATTGTAAACTGGATAAACGTGTTTTTTAAGTATATATTGTATTAAAATACGTGTGGAATTTATCCACAGTTGCCCATCTCGCGAATATAGTTCCTTTGCCGTAAATCACCTACGTATAAACCCTGCAGACCTCCTCTTAAATTCCTACATTTGACCTGATGGAGGCCCTTGGATGAAGGGCCTTCTTATTCGGGAGAAGGAACAGCCGGGACAATGCTGCAACTTTCGTACCGTTCCTGTTTTATTCCATAAGTCGTTGTATGAGAATGATTTGCCTATTTATGGTGTTTTGGTGGATCCGGGGCCCTGTTGCCCTGGCCCAAAGAACCTATAAGGCTGGTTCGGTTCTGGCTTCCGGAACCTGGTATAAAATAGCCGTTTCGGGTCCTGGTGTGGTCAGGGTCGATATTCCTTTCCTCAAATCACTGGGAGTCAATACCGACAACCTTTCTTCCGGAACCATCCGCCTGTATGGAAATGGGGGACAAATGCTTCCGGAAGCCTGCAACGGAATCCGGACGGACGATCTTTTGGAGGATGCCCTGGACATAGCCGACGGAGGGGACGGCATCCTGAATGGAAACGATTATTTTCTCTTTTATGCCTCAGGCCCTGATTATTGGGAAAATGACTCCCTGAACAAACAATTCCACCATGTCAAAAACTTATACAGCGGGTCCTCATTTTATTATCTGAATGTATCCGGAACAGGGAGCGGGAATGCCCCCAAACGGATCAACAAATTCTCCTCTCCCCGGAATCCCAATATGTCTGTCAGTTCTTACGATCTCCGGATCTTTCATGAACTGGACAGTGTCAATTTTCTCAGCAGCGGCAAGGAATGGTACGGGGAAGAATTTGCAAATATCCCCGGAAGCCAGGTAGTCAGGACTTTTCCAATAATTTTGCCCCATCTGGACAGCACACGGCCATTAACACTTACGACAAGGTGTATGGCCCGTTCGATAGGGACCGGAAGCCATTTTGACATCAGCGTCAACGCTGTTTCCCTGCCTGCCCTGGAAATACCTTCTGTAACGGATGGGAATTACGATGTGTTCGGAAAGGCTGTTCAGACCGACGGGGTTTTTTCTGTCAATAAATCCGCACTTTCTGCGGTCTTTACCTTTTCTCCGGGAAGTTATAATGCACAAGGGTGGTTGGATTGGCTGGAGATATCCGGCAGGGGGCTTTTATCAGTGGATCAGGGATCCCAGTTGCTTTTCCGGGATTGGAACAGTGTGGGGAGTGGTCTTACCGGTTCGTTTCAGGTATCAGGGGCGCAAAGTGATTGCCGGGTATGGGACATCACCGATCTTTCCGCTCCGCTCGATATGCAGGGAACACTGAACGGTACGGTATTTACCTTTGTAAATGATTGCAACAGGCTTCATGAATACGTGGCTTTTGGCCCTGGTGACAAGGGTGTTTTTCTTACCCCGGTTAGCGTAGGAAAGGTGGACAATCAAAACCTTCACCGGCCGTCCAATCCTGATCTGCTCATCATTACGGATCCGGGGTGGTATGCTCAGGCCCAAAGGCTCTCCCAGTTTCACCAGACGCAGGACCATTTATCCTCATTAGTGGTGACGTCGGCCCAGGTCTTTAACGAATTTTCCGGAGGAAATCCTGACCCTGCAGCCTTGCGGGATTACGTAAAGATGTTCTATGACCGGTCGAACGGAGATTCCACCAAAAGACCCCGTTATTTATTACTCTTCGGTGCCGGCTCGTTCGATTATAAAGACAGGCTCACAGGCAATAATAACCTGGTGCCGGCTTATGAAAGCTCCTCTTCCCTGGATCCGCTGAATACCTATACCTCGGATGATTTTTATGGTTTCCTGGATGATAACGAAAATGTGAATGCGATCAATTCGACCAACCTGCTTGATATTGGGATTGGCCGCATACCTGCCCGTACCCCTGCCGAAGCGGTTGCTGCCGTGGATAAAATAGTCCATTACGCTGATGTTAAAACACAGGGTCCCTGGCGCAACGAGATCAGTTTTATTGCCGACGATGGAGATCAGAACCTGCATCTTGGAGACGCAGAAACTTTTGCCGCTACAGTAGCGGCTGTTTCGCCGGTTTCCAACATCGATAAGATCTACCTGGATGCTTATAAGGAACAGATCACGCCGGCAGGAGGCCGGTATCCGGATGTAAACCTGGCGATCAACAGCCATCTGTACAAAGGTACCCTCATCCTGAACTATACGGGGCATGGCAGCAATGCCCGTCTATCGAATGACGATATTTTGGACCAGTCCACCATCAATAGTTTTTCCAACCAGGATAAACTTCCCCTTTTTATAACCGCTACCTGTGATTTTGCCCCTTATGATAACCCGCTTATCCACTCCATCGGTGCCAATCTCCTTGTCCGGCCGAATACCGGAGCTATAGCCCTGATGACAACCACAAGGTTGGTATTTGCCTTCAGTAATAAGGCGATCAACGATGCATGGCTGAAGGTTGCTCTCCAGCCCAATCCGGATGGATCCTATTATTCTCTGGGAGATGCGGAACGACTGACCAAGAATAACACTTACCGGAGCCAGACCGATGCGGTGAACAACCGCAAATTCACCCTGATCGGAGATCCTGCGCTGACGCTCGCTTATCCGAAGTTAAAAGTGCAAACGGTATCCATTAACGGAAAAATGGTGAATATTCCGGGAACGACTACACAGGATACCCTGAAAGCCTTGAACCGGTATACGGTTGCGGGGAATGTGACAGATAACAGCGGAGCTGTCCTTACATCCTTTAACGGCACTTTGTATATGACTGTTTTCGATAAGTCAAGGACCCTTAGTACTCTTGGAAATAAACCAAACAGTAATAAAGCCGAATTCCAGGTATTGGATAATGTTTTATATAAAGGGAAAGTGCCGGTGGTCCAGGGGAACTATAATTACACCTTTGTCGTCCCCAAGGATATAAACTATCAATATGGAAAAGGGAAGATAAGTTACTATGCCGGCTCCGGAGTAGCTGCAGGAGCCGGTGGGGCCAGTGCCTTGCAGGATGGGAACGGGGCTTTTACCGGGTTCCTGGTAGGCGGTTCGGGAGGAGGGGCAGGATCGGGGACAGGGCCTTCCCTCCAGGCTTTTCTGAATGATGAAAAATTCGTTGATGGGGGGATCACCAATCAATCTCCGGTTTTGATCCTTCATCTACAGGACTCATTGGGCATTAATATTACCGGATTGGGAATCGGCCATGATATTACCGCTGTGCTGGATAATAAGACCCAGAACCCTATCGTATTGAATTCCTTTTATGAAGCGGATCTGAATACCTATAAAAAAGGGACGGTGCGGTTTCCTTTACCACAAATGCAGGATGGAGAACATAGTTTGCTGATCCGGGCCTGGAATGTGGCCAATATTTCAAGCCAGACCCAGCTGACTTTCCGGGTCATTCAATCCCAGCATCTCACCCTTAAACATGTGCTGAATTACCCCAATCCATTCACGACCCATACTACCTTCTGGTTTGAACACAACCGCCCGGGGGAAGATCTGCAGGTCCTGGTTCAGGTGCTTACCATATCCGGTAAGCTGGTAAAATCCCTACGGCATACAATAAACTCACCCGGAAACCGTTCGAGTGAAATTGATTGGGATGGTAAGGATGATTATGGCGCGAAAATTGGGAAAGGAGTTTATCTTTATCATCTCCGGGTACGCAGCCCGGATGGATCAACAGCGGATACTTTTGAAAAATTGTTTATCCTTTAATTTTTAAATAATTGATAATCACTAACTTAGCAGCCTATTAGCCAAATTTACTTTTCTTAATTTAAATCGTCCATGAGCATTTTCATGGTAAGCGCCTTCGGCTTTTAACATAAACCTGATCGCTCGGAGGAAACCAAATTGTCAAAATTTGCGTGATTGTAAAAGAAAATTAAAAAACTCATGAAAGTATTTTACCAGGGATTAGCTGCTTTATTAGTGTTTTGTGTTGCAGGGACCAATGTTTTGTTCGCACAGAAGGACTCCATCAATCTCACCACGACGGCTGTACCTTTTCTCCGGATCTCTCCGGATGCCAGGGCAGGAGGGATGGGGGATCTTGGTGTAGCGACCTCTCCGGATGCTTCTTCTTCCTTTTACAATCTCGCCAAAACCCCATTTGCAAAAAAAGATATCGGCATCGGTTTGACTTATACTCCGTGGCTCAAGGATCTTGGACTCGGTGATGTATACATGATAGCTGCTTCCGGGTATACTAAAATTGATGCGGATCAGGCTATATCCGGTTCACTCCGCTATTTTAGCCTGGGTAACATCCAGTTCACCAACCAGAATGGCGACCCGATCGGGAATGGTCGTCCCCGTGAGCTTGGGATCGACGTGGGCTATTCCCGGAAATTGGGCGAAAAGCTCTCTGTAGGTCTCGCTGCCCGTTATATCTATTCCAATCTGGCATCAGGTTACGCATCGACCGGTTCAACCTATCAACCGGGAAAGACTTTTGCGGCAGACATCTCCTTTTTCTACCATGGCGCAACGGATGATGCCGGGGGCTGGAATTTCGGAGCGAATATCTCCAATCTGGGAGGTAAGATCGGTTATACGAACAATGCCCAGGAAAAAGATTATATACCAGCCAATCTGGCCTTGGGAACAACCTATACCGCCGTCTTCGATGAAGATAACCGGCTAACTTTCGGATTGGACCTTAATAAATTATTGGTGCCAAAACCTCCCGGCCTTACCGGGGATCAGGCAACGGATTCGGCCAGTATGTATGATTATCACAATCAGACCGTTGTGAGTAGCTGGTTCAAATCCTTTAGCGGGAACAACGGTTTGCAGGCTTCCCTGGGCGGAGAATACTCCTATCAGGATCAGTTCTTTTTCCGGGCAGGGTATTATTTTGAAAGCAAGAATCAGGGCAATCGCAAATACTTCAGCGTAGGGGTCGGGTTAAAATATAATGTCATGGGGCTGAATTTTTCTTACCTGGTACCGTCGGGAAGCGGGACAAGCCGCAACCCTCTGTCCAACACCCTACGTTTCGGTCTGTCGTTTGATCTGGATAAGAACGGGGACAATAGCGGCAGCAGCACGCAGAAATCGACCGAGTAAATTTTATCCGGGTTTTGGTAAAAGTAACCCGGATAAAATTTCAATAATAATGGGCCTTCGGCCGGTAGGCCCGTGGCCTACCTTGATCCCTGGGCTAATGATGGGCCATTGTGCCTGTGGCACAATTTGCCACTTGCCGGCTCGTTTTCCAAAAATTGTTATTAAACAATATCACATAATTTTGAGGCGGTCCGGGATTTTTCCGGACCGTTTATTTTTTAAAAAAAGGATTATGTCATATCGTATTGGTTCGGGAGTGGATTTTCATCAGTTGGCAGAAGGCAGGGCTTTATGGATCGGGGGAGTACAGATCCCTCATGTAAAGGGTTCCCTCGGACATAGCGACGGCGATGTGTTGCTGCATGCGGTTTGCGATGCCCTGCTTGGGGCATTGAACCTGGGTGATATAGGTCTCCATTTTCCGAACACCGACCCGGCCTATAAAGATATAGACAGCAAGCTTTTATTACAAAAGACCTATGATCTCATCCGCGCCAAAGGGTATGGGGTGGTCAATATCGATAGTACCGTTTGCCTGGAAGAGCCGAAGATCATGAAATATGCAGGCGCCATGCGAACGGCCATGGCTGTTATCCTGGAGATCCCCGCTGATGATATTTCTATAAAGGCCACGACTACGGAAACCATGGGGTTTGTGGGGCGCAAAGAAGGGCTGGTTGCATATGCTACCGTGTTATTGGCGAAAAAATAGTCGGGAGTTCCTTACCTTCGCGCCATGTCAAAAATCAATGTAAAGATCATTAATAAGTCTGTTAATGCCAATCCCGAATATGCGACCGAGGGGTCGGCTGGCATGGATATCCGGGCCTATATTCCCGATGCGCTTGTAATGAAGTCTTTAGAGCGGCATTTGGTGCCGACGGGACTCTATATTGAATTACCCCAGGGATATGAAGCCCAGGTAAGACCCCGTAGCGGACTAGCTGCCAAACAAGGGATCACCGTCCTCAACTCTCCGGGAACTATCGATTCCGATTACCGGGGAGAGATCAGGGTTATTCTTATCAATTTATCGCAGGAAGAACAAACGATTCAGCCCGGAGACCGGATTGCACAAATCGTGATTGCCCGGGTGGAACAGATCGGTTGGGAAACTGCGGAGGAGATTACTGCTACAGCCCGCAATGCAGGGGGATTCGGTCATACGGGAAAATCGTAACCCCCCTACCCCCTGAAGGGGGAGTAAAGGACAAGAGCAAAAGTGAGCAAGATCTAAAGAAATGGGTAGAAGCGAAAAGATAAAAGCAGTTCCTTAAGAAAAAAAGAAATGAATACGAATAACAATAATCGCAGCATGTTTCCAAACTCCCCCTTTAGGGGGCTGGGGCGTGGATTAACGTGTATAGTTCTGATTTTTCTATTGATCGGGATAACTGAAGGTTGTCGTTCGACCAAAAAGATCAGGAAGGTCATGGCAACCCCTGCCAGAAAGGATACTGTAAAAATTATTGAAACTGCTCCTCCGGAAGACCTGCGGGCGGATTCCCTGAAATTGATCCGGCAAACCCTGGTCCAGCTGGAAAAGAACAAAATTGATTTTCAGACTTTCTCCGCGCAGATGAAAGTACATTATGAGGGAGGGGACGGAAAGGACTATGAGCTGAAGACCTTTATTCATATGAAGAAGGACAGCATGATCTGGATGTCTGTCAATATAGTGGCGGTAGTGGGGATCGAAGTATTCCGGATGCTGATAACGCCGGATAGTGTAAAGATCCTGGACAAACAGAAAAAAGTTGTGCGGCTTCGTTCTGTTAGTTTCCTGCAGGAGGAGATCCATCTTCCTCTGGATTTCAAAACCTTGCAGGATCTGCTTATCGGCAATCCTGTTTTTATGGATACCAGCAATATCCTTTTCTATCGGTCGGAACCCTCCGGCCTTTCATTAATGAGCGTAGGGTCCCTATTCAATAATTACCTTACGCTAAATGCAAACGACAAAACCTTGAAACATAGCAAACTGGATGTGAATGATCTCATGCGGCCCCGGAGTTGCGATCTCACTTACGGGGATTACGAACAACGGGATGGCCTGCTCTTTTCCACTTACCGGAAGATCTCTGTGGCGGATAAATCCAAACTGGATATCGAATTAGCCTACAAACAATACAAATTTAACGAGCCTTTAAGTTTTTCTTTTACCATCCCCAAAAATTATAAACGTAAATAAGCGTTACAGGAGTATATTCAGATTAAATGGGTAACTTAATCAAACAAAAGGGATTATGTTAAAATCATGGCTCAGAGGCTCAGTTTTCATCTTGATATTGGCTTTCTTATCCGGTCGGGTAATTGCGCAGGCTCCCCAGAGTCGTAGCGACCTGGAAAAGGAAAGGGCTGCTATTCAGAAGGAGATCGAGGATGTCAAGCGGTCCCTTGATGAGACGCATAACCATAAGAAGGAGACACTGGGTCAGCTGGCCCTGTTGCAACGCCGCCTCCGCCTGCGGGAATCGGCCATTCAGAATATTAATTCCCAGATCAATTATATCCAGAATGATATGAACGAATCCTGGAGGGAGATCCTGAAATTGCGCCGGGAACTGGATACCCTGCGTACTCAGTATGCAGAGAGCATCGTATTCGCTTATAAAAACAGGAGCAGTTATGATTTTCTGAACTTTATTTTCTCCGCTACCAGTTTTAACGATGCCATGAAAAGGATCGAATATCTCAAATCCTACCGGGCTTACCGGGAGGAAAGGGCGGAAAATATATCACGTACACAGCAGTTATTGCAGAGTAAGATAGATGGGTTGAAAGTAACAAGGGGGGAAAAGGATGAGGCCCTGAAAAAACAAAATAAAGAACGCACCATCCTGGAAGACGAAAAAAAGGAAAAAGATGCAGTCGTAACCAAGTTGAAATCCCAGGAGAAACAATTGAAAAAAGAGATGGTCGCCAAACAAAAACAGGATCAGATCCTCAACGGGGCTATTTCTGCGGCCATACGCCGGGCAAGGGATGCGGCTATCAAGGAAGCTAAGAAAAAAGAATCGGCAGATAAAGCCGGATCAGCGGAAAAGGCGGCATCGGCAAAGACCTCCGCTCCAAAGAATAATCCGGTGGCCGGCAATAATCCGGGAAACCCGATGATTCCCATCAAATCGTCTTCGAAGACAGTCTTTACCAGTGAAGAAGATATGAATATATCCGGCAATTTTGAAAAATACAAAGGGCACCTGCCCTGGCCGATATCCGGAACCATATCAATGGCCTTCGGACCTCACGAATATATCAAAGGGATTATTCACAATAACCAGGGCGTTACCATCGATGCCAGTGCAGGTTCCGTTGTCAAAGCGGTTTTCGAGGGTGAAATACAGAGTGTATTCAGTGTGGGCGATGTTAATGCGGTAGTCATCCGTCACGGGAAATACTTTACCACCTATAGTAATTTATCCACGGTCTCCGTTACTAAAGGAGAGCAGGTCAAGACAGGCCAGATCCTGGGACGCGTGGGAGAAATCGCCCAACTGGAATTTCTTCTTTCCGATGAAAAAGATCATATGTTCGATCCGGAGAGATGGCTGAAAAGATAGGAATGCTTTTACTGATAACTATAAGATAATGGTAACAATAAGACTGTAATTAGTGGATCAGTATCAGTGCGCAGTCGCCAGGAACCGGTTATACAAAGCCTCATATTGCGGCACGATATTATGAATATCGAATTTTTTCGCATGGTTTAAGGCATTATGTTTGAAACGTTTTAATACTTCGTCGTCCTCCAGGATCGAAATGGCATGAGCGGCCATTCCTTCAATATCACCCACATCACTTAAATAACCGGTCACTCCCTGTACGGCGATCTCAGGAAGACCTCCGGCGTTGGTGGAGATTACGGGCACTCCGGCTGCCATGGCTTCGAGGGCTGCCAATCCAAAACTTTCATAATCGGAAGTGAGCAGGAAAAGGTCGGCGATGGCAAGGATCTCTTCCATTTGTTCCTGTTTGCCGACAAAACGCATATCGTTGGTCAGGCCGAGTTCGCGGCATAAGTCTTCCGCTCCTGGCCGTTCAGGCCCGTCGCCTACGAATAATAATTTACAGGGCATCTTTTTATTGACGATATCGAAGATGCGTACGACGTCCTGGACCCTTTTTATTTTGCGGAAGTTGGAGGCATGCATCAGGATCCTTTCACCGTTCGGTGCGATCACTCTGCGAAAAGCATCGATAGGTTTTTTGTGAAACCGGTGCGTGTCGACAAAATTGTGGATGACCCGGATCTCTTTTTCAATGGTAAAGATCTTGTACGTCTCATCCCGAAGGTTCTGCGAAACGGCTGTGATCGCATCGCTCTGATTGATGGAGAAGGCAACTACGGGTGCAAAGGTCTTATCCCTGCCGACCAGGGTAATATCGGTACCATGAAGAGTGGTAATGACCGGGATCCATTTGCCCTGGGTTTCCAGAATCTTTTTAGCCATATAGGCAGCCGATGCGTGGGGAATCGCATAATGTACATGAAGAAGATCCAGTTGATGATTGACGATCACATCCACCATGGCGCTGGCCAGAGCCGTTTCATAGGGAGGGTAATCGAAAAGAGGGTAATTGGTCACTCGCACTTCGTGATAAAAGATATTCGCATTGAATTCGTTTAACCTGACCGGTTGCTGATAAGTAATAAAATGGACCTGGTGGCCTTTATCAGCCAGTGCCTTTCCTAGTTCCGTCGCCAGGACGCCGCTTCCGCCAAATGTAGGGTAACAAACAATTCCAATCCGCATATCGTAAGATTAAATGGTAGATTTTATTGATAATGAGTCTTCTGGCAATCCTTAATGCGCCCGAAGGTAAACCTTTTCTAAAAGCTCTCCCGCACAGGTCAAAATCCTTAACTTAGCGAAAATTAACATTCATGGACCGTAGATTGTTCAGGCTAAGCTTATTTTTATTTTCAGGTATAATAGCCTGGCAGTCGGGATTTACCCAATCGGATTCCCTGTTGATCCGCCAATTGGCGGACGATATCCTGTTAAAGGGCAAGGCATACAGTAATTTACATAAACTGACCAAGACTATCGGGGGGAGACTGTCCGGGAGTCCTCAGTTCTACAAGGCGGAAACATGGGGGCAGGAGGCTTTACGGGATGCAGGTGCGGATAAGGTCTATTTGCAGGAATGTATGATCCCCCATTGGATAAGAGGCGGGAAGGATACAGCGGGATGTGAAAAGGGTTCGCTTAATATCCTGGCATTGGGCGGGTCTGTAGGTACGGGGTCTAAAGGATTAAAGGCGCCTGTAATCATGATCCGGTCCTTTGACGAATTAGAACAGCATAAAAATGAAATAAAGGGAAAGATCGTTTTTTATAATTACCCTTTCAACCAGCGTTTAGTCGAGACATTCCGGGCATACGGAGATGCGGTACTCTATCGTGTCTTTGGCGCCAGCCGGGCAGCCCGTTATGGAGCGGTGGGTGTGTTAGTACGTTCGATGTCTCATTCGGTGGACAATAATCCGCATACGGGGGCCATGTATTATAATGATTCCTTTCCCAGGATCCCTGCAGCTGCGGTGGGTCTGAGGGATGCCGAAAAACTGGAGCGGTTACTGGTTAACAGGGAAAAAGGGGCAGGAGATGTAAATGTCTGGATCCGCCTTTTGGCTCAAAAGCTGTCCGATACGGTTGGCCATAATGTGATAGGCGAGCTTACCGGAAGCGAATTTCCCGATCAGTATATTACTGTCGGCGGCCATTTGGATTCCTGGGATCCTGCGGAAGGTGCACAGGATGATGGTGCAGGCTGTGTTCATTCGATCGAAGTATTACGCGCCCTGAAGGCCATCGGGTACAAACCCCGTCATACGATCCGGGTAGTGCTGTTTGCGGATGAAGAGCAGGGCGGCAGCGGAGGGAAAAAATACGCAGCAGAGGCGGTGTTGAAAAAGGAGAAGCATGTATTTGCCCTGGAAAGCGATGCGGGTGGTTTTACTCCCCGTAATTTTCGTCTTTCCCTGTCGGAAGAAAAGCTGGCCGGCATTCGTCCCTGGTTGAAATTATTACAACCCTATGGCGTATACGAATTTACCAGGGGAGGCGGAGGCGCCGATGTAGCAGCCATCGGAGAGCAGACTGGCGTGACCGTGGGAGAATTGATACCCGATACGCAGCGGTATTTTGACTATCACCACGCTGCGAACGATGTTCTTGAAAATGTGAACAAACGGGAATTGGAACTGGGTGCTGTAAATATTGCCGCACTCATCTACCTGGTGGATAAATATGAGTTTGCGCCCCCCACCCCCTAAAGGGGGAGTAAGGACGATAACTTTTGGACTCAAGGGAAAATCGGATAAGATTCCGGCATAAGTAATTTGTAACCGCATTAATAATATTTGATAAAATTCTAATAAAAATTCCATGAAAAAATTTCTTCGTATTGCATTACTGTTATTAGTTGGCGGTTTGTTGATCTTCCTGCTTGTGCGGTATTATTTTGTGCTGGGCGAAGGCGTAAAAGCAGGTGAGTTGAATTATGTAGTAAAGAAAGGATATATATTCAAGACCTATGAAGGCAAACTCATTCAGAATGGATTGCGGTCAAAGGCGCCCAATACGATACAATCCTATGAATTTGAATTCTCCATTGCTGATGATTCGGTGGCACAGATACTCATGTTGAACAGCGGTAAAAATGTCGAGCTTCATTATAAAGAATATATCGGCGCTCTTCCCTGGCGTGGTTATAGCGAGTTTGTGGTGGACAAGATAATTGCCATCACGGATCCTTCCAAACAATAATTTTTTAAATTTCTGGCTGGGGATAAATATTGGACAAAATACATGCTAGTATAATTAGTTTTATGCTAAAAATGATAGTATTTTAGTTGCTCAATTTTCAATATATGAGCAATATAAAATTATTCGAAAGCAAAAAAAGTCCGTTCTGTTTGGAACGAAGAAGAGCAGAAATGGTTTTTTAGTATTGTCGATGTCGTAGAGATTTTGACGGAGAGCCCAATCCGAGAAAGTATTGGAGCGTTTTAAAAACAAGACTTAAGCATGAAGGTAGTCAGTTGACTACAATTTGTAGTCAACTGAAGCTTGAATCGGCAGATGGCAAATTTTATTTGACTGATGTTGCTGATACTCAGCAATTACTGCGTTTAATACAGTCCATTCCTTCTCCAAAGGCTGAACCTTTTAAACTTTGGCTTTCCCAGGTAGGCTATGAACGGATCCAGGAAATTGAAAACCCTGAGCTGGCGCAGGCTAGGATGCGGAATCTTTACAAAGCGAAAGGTTACAGCGATGAGTGGATCGAAAAAAGAGCTAGGAGCATTGAGGTGCGCGATGTCCTAACCGGGGAATGGAGCAACAGAGGAGTAAAAGAAGGCAAAGAGTATAGCATTTTAACAGCCGAGATCAGCAAGGCTACCTTTGGGATTACGCCTTCCGAGCACAAAGATCATAAAGGCCTGGCTAAATATTCAGCGAATCTTAGAGACCACATGACGGACCTTGAGTTGATCTTTACCATGTTGGGAGAAGCCTCTACCACGGAAATTGCCCGGAATAAGGATGCACAGGGTTTTATCGATAACCAAAAGGCAGCCCGGGATGGTGGGGATGTGGCTGGTAAAGCAAGGGAGGATTTGGAAAAAAAATCAGGACAAAAGGTCGTTAGCAAAGAAAATTACAAGGGATTGCCAGAGGCTAAAATAAGGAAATTGAAGAAGGGATAGTTTTAACAAATGGATTTCTAAAAGAGAAGCTTATCATTAAACGTGATAAGCTGTTTTTATTTTCATCGTATTTGTGTTTTCTCTCTGAGCCATTGCCTTATTTCGCCAGCAAACAAAAGATCGCGGGTTTTTTGTGGAGATCCGGCAGCTTGCCTCTGTCTTTTCCGCCTCCCTGGGATCCCTTATTCCCAGAGTTGCCGGCACTTCCCGGAGTTGCATCCTGTTTCCATTCTGCGATGGTTTTGGTCCGGATATATTCCTCCGGAGAGGTCAGGTTGACGGCAATACAAAGTTGGGTGGTTGGCCGGCAGGTCTGAAGGATCGTTTCCAGGAGGGGGTTATTGCGGTAGGGTGTTTCTATGAAGATCTGTGTACAGTTTCTTTGAAAGGAGTCCTGTTCCAGGTCTTTCAGGGCCTTTGCTCTGGCGGCATTGTCAACGGGAATATAACCGGCAAATCGAAATTGCTGACCGTTCATTCCGCTGGCCATCAGTGCCAGCAGGATGGAACTGGGGCCAACGAGAGGCCGGACCGTAGCCCCAACCTGATGAGCCACTTCAGTCAATGCCTGGCCCGGATCAGCAATGCCCGGGCATCCGGCTTCGCTGATGATGCCGATCGTCTTTCCTTCTTTTAATTTCTGGCGGAGCGCTGCTTTAACCTGGTCTTCGGCCTTGTGAATCGTGAACCATTCATAATCATCTATGATCATTTCTTTCCAGAGGGATTTCAAATATCTGCGTGCGCTGCGTTCGTTCTCTACGAAAAATACCTTGCATTCTTTTACGGCATCCAATAGATACGCGGGGAGGGGTTTTAAGGAGTGTTCGTCAAGAAAGGCAGGGATCAGGTAAAGAGTCGATTTTGAAGGAACCATTATATGCTTATGCTTTTTCGTTATAAATACCGCATAGCCGTAATTCTCCGGCATGGATTTAACCCAAAGGTCCGGGTTTATCCGGAGTTCCTGAACATTATAAATTATTCCAGATTCTGGTGGTAAAGACTGATGGTAGCGGCTACAACGGCATAGGAAGGAGCGAGTACCCAGCCTACGAAAGGAACGAAATGCATGAGGTAAAAGACCAACCCGTTTCCGATGGCAAGGCCCTTGTGCTGGCTGATATAGGCGATACTGGCCGCAGGTGACAATTTATGCCGCTGACAGCTATAATCAAGCATGGAGAATCCATAGTAATAACATTCCACAAAAGTGGAAATTACCGGTGTGATCCATCCGATGAGGGGAAAAAAAGAAAGAAGGACCAGGGATACCGTATAGACAGTTTGCCAGAGACCGTTACGAAGGGCCAGGCGAATGCCCCTCGCCATGTCTTTCAACAGTTGATCGGATTGAAAGACGAATTCTTTGCCGTTGATAATGGCTTCCGTTTGCTGACTGAGGTAGGCGAACAGGGGTGATCCGATGATCAGGAATAAATATTTAAAAAGGGAAAAATAGAAAAAAACCAGGACCAGCCTGACCATTATGCCCCCCATAAGAAAGAAAAAGCTCAGGGTGGCGCTTTGCTGGTGGTGCAGCCATCTTTCGATCCCGATCACATGGCTGAGCCAGGTAACGGCGGTATCGGAGGAATTCCAGAAGAAATACATGCCAATACAGAAAAGGATGGTATAAAGTATTCCCGGGATAATGATCCATTTCCATAGCTTGTGTTTGGTAATAAAGTGATGGGCCTTGGAATAGGACTGGATGGCTATGATAATTTCTTTGAGCAAGGTGGACTTCTTTTTGTTTACTTTGTTATGACAAACAATGGCTTAACTAATTCCTGACAATGGCTACTATCGTCAAACTTAAAATAATTATTTGGTGGCTGACCTAAAAAAACTGGATTATTCTTTTTATGGTCGCTCAGACGTTGCAAAGGTCGCCCGCGAGTTATTAGGGAAAATCTTAATAACCAGTTTTGACAATCAATTTACTTCTGGCCGTATCGTGGAGACGGAGGCATATAACGGAGCCGTGGACAAAGCATCCCATGCCTATGGGAACCGGCGGACTGCCCGTACGGAGATCATGTATGGTGAGCCCGGAAGAGCATATGTATACCTCTGTTATGGTATCCATCATTTGTTCAATGTAGTGACTAACCGAAAAGACGTTCCCCATGCCATCCTGGTCCGGGCATTGGAACCCCTGGAAGGTATACCCATTATGTTGGAGCGTTCGGGCAAAATTAAATTGGATCATACCCTGACCCGTGGACCGGGGAATTTATCCAGGGCCTTGGGGCTTGGCGTTCCGCATACGGGGACCAGCCTGTTGGAGGAAGATGTCTATATTGCTGATGATGGTTTTCGTTACAGGAAAGCGGAGATCGGGATCTCTCCCCGTATCGGTGTGGATTATGCGGCGGAAGATGCCCTGCTGCCATACCGGTTTTATGTGAAGGGTAATAAATATGTGAGCGGAAAAATAAAATAGCCTCAAAAGGCCGTTTATATTTTGGATTCCCGACTTATGTGCCATTTTAGTGTATTTTATCACATAATTGGCAGATAACTCGTGAAATTTGGCCTTAATGGTCCATTTTTTCAATAAAAAAGGATCTCTATTTCATCTTTTTCTTAATTTTACACGACTTATGTGCCTTTTTCGTGAATTTTATCACATAATTGGCAGATAACCTGTGAAATATGGATTTAAAAAGGACGATACAAATCAAATTAGCAGTCTGGAAAAGTGACCCGGGGCGTAAGCCGCTCATATTACAGGGGGCAAGGCAGGTAGGTAAAACCTACCTATTAAAACATTTTGGGATCACGGCATTTGAGAGTACTGCCTATTTTAATTTCGAGGAGCAGCCGGAGCTGAAACAGTTTTTTGAAAGTACCAAGGATGTGAAACGCATCATACAGAATTTATCATTGGTACATGGAAAGGAGATTTTGCCGGAAAAAACATTGATCATATTTGATGAAATCCAGGAATGTAATGATGCCCTTAACACCCTGAAGTACTTTTGTGAAAACGCTCCGGAATATGCAGTAGCCTGTGCAGGGTCCTTATTGGGGGTGGCTATGTCAAAAGGGACCGCCTTCCCGGTAGGGAAGGTCGATTTTCTACGTGTAAACCCTATCTGTTTTTCGGAGTTCTTGTCTGCGGAAGATCCGAAGTTATTTTCTTATTTGGAGGGTATTAACCGGATCGAACCGTTGCCGGATATCTTTTTCAATACTTTGCTGGACAAACTTAAAATGTTTTTTATTTGCGGAGGAATGCCGGAAGCCGTAGTCGCCTTGCTTGAAAAAAAAGACCTGGACAAAACACAACAGGTGCTATTTAATATAAACAATGCTTATACGCTTGATTTCTCCAAATATGCGGAGCATAAAGACGTTCCCAGGATTAACCATCTCTGGTCTTCCATACCTTCTCAATTAGCGAGGGATAATAAAAAATTTCTATATCAGACAGTAAGGGATGGAGCACGCGCCCGTGAATATGAAGATGCTTTACTTTGGCTTACCCATGCGGGTTTGGTACAGCGGGTATCCAGGATCTCCAAACCAGGGTTGCCTATTTCTGCGTATGATGACCTTACGGCCTTTAAGCTTTATCTGCTTGACGTAGGTTTGCTCCGGCGGCTTTCCTTACTTGATCCCATTGCGGTACGTGAAGGGAATCGTTTATTTACAGAATTTAAAGGGGCATTGAGCGAGAACTATGTGTTACAGCATTTGATTGCGAATTTTGAGGGGGCCCCCCGGTATTGGGCATCAAAAAATCAGGCCGAAGTGGACTTTATTATTCAGGTAAAAAACGAGATAATTCCTATTGAAGTAAAATCGGATGATAATATACGCAGCAAGAGCCTTACGGTGTATAACGAACTTTATCATCCTCCTGTACGGATTCGTTATTCCTTAAAAAATCTCAAAAAAGACGAGGGTCTGCTCAATATCCCCTTATTTATGATCGATTATACGGAAAGACTTTTAAAGTTTTCCTGATCACTTGAAAAAGGCGTCAGGAAAAAAGTCGGGAAAACTGTAAGAAGGTCGGAGAAAATTCCAGAGAACATCCCCTAAAATCTCGGACAAGGCACGCCCTTGCGTCCATCGGAAGCTTTTTTAATATAGATCAACGAGAGTTCGATACCGCCCCTGCTCTGAGATGCAGTTTTTAAGGAGGAGACATTCACATCATAGGTCAGACCCAGGTTAAAGCTGCCATAGTCCAGCCCAACATAGGGAATGACCGCATCAGTAACATTGCTGAACCGGGCCCACATGCCGGCATAAAAATTTACCGGATCTGTTTCGTCGTTATTGGCATTGACCTGCCAGGCGCCTCCAAGGACAAAATCATGCGCTCCGGCCTGGGAGTTGAACATGCCGCTGAAATAGATGGTGCTGGAGGTCCCCGTTACAGGAAAATAACCGCCTGCATGAGCGGTGACCCGGGTAGGAACATTGATCGTATCGACACCCAGGAAAGACTCTTTGGGGTGGTTAAGATGGTAGGCGGAGGCGCCGAAATAGTAGTTATTGTTCCCGTTCGTCGAGGCATTATAGAGAACACCTAAATTCATATCGAAATAATGAACATTGACCATTTGGGAATTTATCGGTTCGGATGGGGAGCGCAGCCAGGTGCCGTCTAATTGCAGCCCATCTTCAAAGGTAAGACGTGTGCCATCAAGACTTTTGTTGGCATAAGAACCTTGAAAGCCAACGCCTAGCTGGTGTAGCCCGTCCTCGTCCAGGCTTTTATGATAGGCCGTAGAAAAGGAAAGGAAATTACTGGTCAGGATGCCGCTGGATGTCCTATCGGTCATGGCCATCAGCCCGATGCCCCATGTATCGTTATCGGGAAGGCGCCCTTTCATGATAGGGGCATCCACCGAAACGGTCGAAGTGATAAAGGCGTTATTGATGGTTGGCCATTGATTTCGATAATTACCGGCTACGCGGACTACTCCATTGAATTTACCGGTTAGTGCGGGATTCAGTGTGAGCGGGGAGGCGAAAAATTGTGAAAATCCCGGATCCTGGGCCATGGAATTTTCTCCCAGCAAAAATATGCCTAGCAATAGAAGAAGTGTCCCTCTTTTCCTTACCGGATTATTTGCCTTTTTTTGGGATTCTTGCGACGTGGTTGTCATAAACAGTTAAGGTCTCTCGTTATCAATAGAATAATACAGGTTTGCAGAATTATACAAGTCTGCCGGCACTAAGTAATAAGACGTGAAAAATGATCTAACGGTTGGCTGTCAACAAGGATTTAGAGGATATATTGTCGAAAAATAGACAAAAAAAATGAAACCTGCCAACTGCCGGGTAAAAATCGGTCTTTTTTTTATAAGTGGTTCAAAATGAATACGACATATCTGTAAATTCAACCACATCTTATGGTAGAAACGCTTATATTAAATGAAAGGGTCACATTTGTACCTTAACTCCGAACGCAAGGTCTCCGGCATCGCCTAATCCTGGAACGATATAACCTTTTGCAGTAAGTTCATCATCGATATCACCGCACCAGATCCGGCAATTGGGCTCGCTGCGCAGCACGTATTCGATCCCGACGGTACAGGCGATGGCAACAACGACATGAATCTGGGAAGGATGTCCTTCTTCCCGCAGGAATTGAATGGTCTTAACCAACGAAGCGCCGGTAGCGAGCATGGGATCGGATATGATCACGACCCGTCCTTCCAGTTCCGGGCAGGACACGTAATCCAGGCTGATCTCGAAACTTCCGTCGCGCTGATGTTTGCGATAGGCGGAGATAAAAGCGTTGTCGGCCTTGTCAAAAAAATTCAGCAGACCCTGGTGCAGGGGCAGTCCGGCGCGGAGGATAGTAGCGATTACGGGCTGATCGCGGAGCAATTTGGCCGAAGCCATTCCCAGCGGGGTCTGAATTTCTTTTTCTTCGAAAGCCAGTGTTTTGCTGATCTCGTAAGCAGCGACTTCCCCAATTCGTTCCAGGTTCCGGCGAAAACGCATCCGGTCTGCCTGGATGTCCACATCGCGGATCTCGCTGATCCAGTTGCATAGGAGGGAATATTCCTCACTTAGGTTTACGACCATATCGAAGAGTATATTTGACGGAACAAACCTACATTAAAAAACGGCTCAGGAACCCCTTTCGGGGATTAAATTTATCGTAGGAACCGATTTGACGGGCCTTCACCCCGGTGAATCCATCTACAGTCCAAAAATGGGAGAGATTTTCAGGAAATTTTGATCCAAAGCAGTGCTACTCATCATCCCCTTAGGAATAACCTAATCCTTATAAATATAAATCTCGATCTTTCCATCTTCAGTTACACATCCCCGGTACATCCCTTCCGTATTAAAAGGCATAGAAAGATGACCATTCTTATCGAGGGCGATCAGGCCTCCGTCACCGCCCAGTCTGCCCATTTTTCCGATCACCGTTCTACCTGCTTCCCTGACGGAAAGCCCTTTGTATTCTACCAATGCGGAAAGGTCATGAGCCACCACACTGCGGATATAAAATTCGCCCCAGCCTGTGCAGGAGACAGCAACTGTTTCATTATTCGCATAGGTGCCTGCTCCGATAAGGGGAGAATCTCCGATGCGGCCATATTTTTTATTGGTCATGCCTCCTGTGGAAGTACCTGCGGCCAGGTCGCCGTTTTTGTCCAGGGCTACGCAACCGACGGTTCCGAATTTACTATCGACATTGACAGTTCCGAATTTCCCGTTTGGCAGCAGGTTGGAATTTATGGTTGCCTGAGGATCGGACACGGAATTTGATGCTGGTGTGCGTCCTGGTATTGGCTGTCCTGCTGCGGTTTTGAGGGAGTCTTCCTTCAATGCCTGTTGCAGATCTTGCCAGCGCTGCCCGGTACGGAAATAAGAAGGGTCGGCAAATTCCAATCCGGCTTCTTTAGCAAACTGTTCTGCTCCGGCTCCGGTCAGCAGTACATGCTCCGATCTTTCCATGACAGCCCTGGCAGCGGTAATGGGATTGCGGATGGTACGAACCCCGGCAACCGCACCTGCCGCAAGCGTCTTGCCATTCATAATGGCCGCATCCATTTCATTATGTCCATCGTGCGTAAAAACCGAACCTTTGCCGGCATTGAATAAGGGATTGTCTTCCAGGATCCGGATAGTCGCTTCCACGGCCTCGATTCCGGATTTACCTTCCTTAAGCAGGGAATATCCTTTTTCCAGCGCTTTTTGCAAACCATCCCGATAGGCGGCTTCTTTTTCCGGGGTCATATTCTTTTTCAATAAGGTGCCCGCGCCTCCGTGTATGGCCATCACATATTTAACGCTCTCGGTATTCGTCTTTGCCGGGGCTCCCTCCGTTATGATTGCCGCAGTTCCGTTTTCTCCTTCTTTAACAAGCTCTCCCTTATCTACCCACCACCAGGACCATTTCCCTCCATTAGCTTTGGTTTCGGAAAAATCGGCCACCGAGAAACTTCCATTGCCCGTTTCGGTTCCCTGCAATTCATATACTTTGATCGCTTTATTACCAGCCATCCATTGAAGCGGTTTTCCGGGCTGACAGCTTTCAGGAGCATGTGCCGGATCGGTGAGCAGAAAATAGGCTTTACCTGCGCCAAATACCTGCGCCTGTCCTTTTTCGTCAATGCATACGGCCGTTTTTTCATCCGGAGCAATTCCTTTGGGGAAAATATGCCAATCGGTGATGATACGGCTGAGAAAGGTGACATGCCTGCCGGGCCTGTTCCTTTTGATATAATGCTGATCACTGAGGACCTGTCTCAAATAAGGAGGTTTCAGAAAATCGTTATTATACAATTTCACGATGGTATCGTAAGGGTTTTTCAGAATTTCCGCGGTTGCGCTGCCGCCTTCCCCACTGTAATAAAGACCGGTAAGAATAGCGCAACCGGCGCTGGTGCCGCCAACAGGCACTTTTTTTACATTCAACAGGTAATTGATAGCATCATTTGTTTTGGTGCCCCGCCAAAAATTCATGTAATTGGATTGGTCGCCGCCGGAAATAAACAGCATTTCGGCGTTCCGGATCACCCGGGCTACTTCTTCGTTATTGGCCAGTTCTCTTGAATCGATCCTCAAGGTTTCAACGGACCTGACCTTCCCCAGCTTATAAATGGTCTCGTTATAAAGGTAATCTCCCGAAGCACGGATTACCACCACATTTCCGCCACCGCTCCTGTCGATCATCCATTTAAAGGCGCCTTCTACGTCACCTCCTCCTCCGATCAGGGCTACCCCGCCACTGGTCTTTGTCTTTACATCGGTCGGATCGCCGGTAACACCAAGGGACGCGATTCGTTTTCCAGTGGTTGATACGGGATTAGCATTATCTGTCGATTGCCCGGCTAGGATTTTGCCGGTTGATTTTGCAGGCGAAGGAACTTTTGACGAAACCTGCGCCTGGGTAGTCGAATGAAGAAAAAGAAAGGCGAAGAACGAAAGAATCACGCTCTTCAAAAAAACAGGCTGTCGTTTTATTCCGGTTATCATCTCCTAATAATTTATCTACTCCAATAAAATCTAAATGCGTCAAATCCTGACAAATTAATGTCTTCTCAAGTACCCATTTCACATGAACCCCACATGAACCCCACAAATATCCATTTCTCTACAAACACCATGTCTTCAAACCTACGCAAGTCCTCACCCATCGGGGGGTACCGGGGGGCAGCCCCCCGGTCGCGACGCAAATTTGTACTAATATCATGGCGCCGAACTTCGTTAAAGCTTCGTTCCTCGCTTCACCTCGTTCCTAACGTTCGCTTCGCTCCGTTATTTAAAATGCGCCACGATATTAGTACCCGTCGTTCTGTTTCATATTCTTATTCGCCCGCAATTCCGTGTTCGGGATTGGGAAAACATATTGAGCGTCAGTAGGTTTCAGCAACACGGCGCCCAAGGCATTCACCGCATCTTCCGGGTTGCGGGAAATCGGCAGATTATATCTTCTCAGATCAAAATGCCGGTGCCCTTCGAAAGCCAGCTCCTTGAAACGTTCGGTGATGACCGCATCGATCAGCGATTGCTGGTCGGCGAATGATTCGTCCGTATAACCGGTAATCCTTGCGGCGCGTAAACCGTTCAGCGCATCCGAGGCTGCGGGCAAATTGTTTTTATAGGCGTATGCTTCGGCCAGGATGAGCGTCATTTCTCCGGTTCTGAATAATTTAATGTCAACCAGGTTCGGATTGGAGGCATCGTCGCTCATATATTTCACCACGACATTCGGTGTTTTGCCGGCGGCAAGCCTTCCTGCATCGATGGTGATATAAGACCCAAAACGGATATCGTTAGTCTGGTCGAACAGGTTGGTCAGTTTATAAGATGCGGCATAATAAAGACGGGAACCGGCAGGATCGTCCAGGTAGCCGGCCTGGGTATAAACGTCGCCCAGTGTTTCATCGCCTGTTACTCTTTTTAATTTCCAGAATACTTCGCTGTTGCTTTGATCTTTCCATATCTGTACAAAATCAGACTGCGAGGCCAGGGGGAGTGCGTTTATCGCTTCCTTCGCATAAGTGATAGCGTTATCCCAATTCTTTTCATAAAGAGCTACCCTGGCCTGTATGGCCGAAACGGCGGCAAGCGTAATCCGGGTATTATCATCAAAAGAGGCTGGGATCAGGGATTTGGCCTGAACAAGATCGGCGTTGATCTTGGCCATGGTTTCACTGAAACTGAGACGTGCGGGGCTGCTGATCTCGGAGACTTCCATATAAGGAACACCCATGGCACCAGGCTCATATTTTTCGGCGAAGTTCCGGATCAGTTCCAGGTGACAATAGGCCCGTAAGGCCAGCAACTCTCCTTTATACTGTGTTTTCAGGGCTTCTTCCCCGGGTTTGGCTTTTACCTGGTCCATGACCGCGAGAACACGGTTCGCGCGATCGATGGCTACATAATTGCCTTCCCATCCGTCATGATCGAAACTGCCGTCGTACTGCCATTTATGCGTGGCGACGCCCGAACCGGTATTGTTTTCCGAAGGGAGCATACATTCGTCCGTGACAATAGAGGTAAAATAAATACTGGAACGATAGCTGAGGGAGGCATAAGCCCCAACCAGGCCCTGGTTAAGATCGTCTACCTTTTGAAACGCCTTGGAAGGGTCGATGGTATCGGTAGGTTTCAGATCGAGTTGTTTATTACAGGCAACGAAAAGAAAGCTCAGTAAAAAGATAAAGAAGGGGCGTTTTGCAGCATTCAGCGCTGTAAAAAAAATGGTCGGTATATTATTCCGGTTCATACTAGTAGAGTTAAAAGTTAACATTCAGGCCGAGTGTATAGGTTCTTGGGGTAGGATAGGCGAAGCGGGCATACTCGTTGCCATTTTCGGGATCGAAGCCGCGCCATTTTGTCCAGGTGTATAAATTCTCTGCCTGTACATAGAGCTTCATTCCCCGTATATATTTTAAACCGCCGATAAGAGGGCCGGAAAAATTATAGCCGATATTGATATTCCTGAAACGCAGATAAGAGGCGTCCTGGAAATCTTTGGATGAAAAATTCCGTTGGGCGTCGATCCTGGGAAGGATGGCGATGTCACCGGGTTTTTTCCATCGGTCGTATAAGAGGCGGATGGATTGGTTGCTGGTGATGAAACTGGGGTTTTCATTATAATAATCCTCATTATTATAGCGGGTAACCTTAGCCGTAAAAACGAATAAGGCATTCATATAGAATTTTTTGTAGGTCAGATTGGTATTAAAACCCCCGGTAATGACGGGGATATAGGTTCCAAAATCGGCAACACTCATGGTAGAGGCATTATAGTCGGTTGTCTTTTTTCCATCGCGGTCATAATACAAGGGATCTCCGTTGGCCGGGTCCACCCCTGCCCATTTGGGGGCATATTGTGCGCCGAATGGAAGACCGACGCGGATAATACCCGTATAGCCATATTCGAATTCATCATTTCCTCCCAGGTCGAGCACCTTATTTTTGTTATAGGCCATATTGGCTCCGATTGTCCAGCTGAGGTCTTTGCTACGGATCACATCACCCTGGAGATCAAGTTCCACCCCTTGGTTGCGCATTTTTCCGGAACTGAGGGGGATTGTATTGGCATCGTTGTCATCCGTTGAAGGGATACCTGCCGTGGCAGAAACGGTACGTGGGAAAAAGAGATTATAGGTGATCCTGTTATAGAACTCTGCTGTCAGCCGGATCCGGTTACTTTTCAACAAACCCAGATCGAATCCGATATTAAATTCCTTGGCATATTCCCAATCGTAATTGGCATTACCGGGAGTATTGGGAACGATCGCAGGGTTCCCTCCATAGGACGCACGGGTAAAGGTGGGCAGGTAGGCGAAATTGTTGGCGAAAGGACTGGCGGTGATCCCGTAGCTCGAACGTATACGAAGATTGGAGATGAATTCGACGTCTTGTAAAAAGTTTTCTTTTTTTGCTTCCCAGCTAACCCCTGCGGAATAAAAACCATGCCAGCGGGACTTGGAAGGGACGGTCGAAGAACCATCATATCGGTAGCTGCCGTTTAGGGTATACTTGTTATTAAAAGTATAACGTGCGAGCGCGATATAAGAGACCGTGGCATTCTGGGTTTTGGACCCGGTCAGATCCGGTGTATAGGTTCCGGGATCGCCGATGCCCGCCGGCGTTTGCGGCAAACGGCTATCGAGCCCGTAGCCGGTATAACCGAAGGATTTGTATTTGTTCTGCAAATACTCGAACAGGCCGGAAACTTCCAGCTCGTGCTTCCCGGCGAATACATTGTTATAGGTAAGACCGGAAGTAGAGACCAGGGAATAACGCTCCAGAAATCCTTCGGTAAGATAACCCAGACGGCCGTTAGAGACCCGGCGTCCGGCATAGGAATCAGGATTGATCCAGAGTTCCGATGACCGGTGACTGAAATCGATGCCCAATCTGGTTTTGGCAACCAGATTATTAAGTAGTTTGTAACTGAGCGAGGTACCCAGGATGGTCTTGAATTGATTTTCTTTGTTCGTGGTATTCAGCATTCTTTCATAGGAATCGCTGCCTTCGCGCTGGTCGAGTACCGGGTAATCGGCGCCATCGCCGGTGGTCACCAGTTTGCCGTCAGGGGCATAGGGATATTCATAAGGAAGGGCGTAGTACACCGCCGACAGGGGGTTCTGACCGCTGGAAGAACCTTCTCTCTGAATAAAATTGGAATTTGAATTTCCCAGGCTCAGGTTCAGGTTACCCGTCAGCCTCCCGGAAGTAAAATCAATATTGTTTTTCAGGGTATACCGTTTCATACCGGTAGTCCTGGCTATACCTTGTTGATTGAAATAATTCAGGGAAGAATAAAAACGGATATTTTCATTACCCCCGCTGGCGCTTATCTGTTGTTCCATAAAACTGCCTTTACGCAGGAAAAGATCTCTCCAGTTGGTATTTACCGTGAGCAGGCTATCGACGATATGATCGGCCTGGGCTTTTTCTTCCGGAGTCTTTGTTGAATAGTCGGGGTTCTGTTTGGAATAGGTCCAGAAAGGGCCTGCTTCCGCACCCGTTTCCAATCCGATTCCTTCCTCGAACTCTTTGCGCTGTGCCGTATTCATCATCGTAACCTTGGAATTGGTCAGGGTAGAGACGCCGTAGAGGGAGGAATAATCCACAACTACTTTACCCGACTTGCCTTTTTTGGATGTGATGGCAATGACCCCGTTGGATCCGCGGGATCCGTATAGTGCCTTAGCGGACGCATCTTTTAATACGGTTACCGACTCGATATCGGCGGGATTGATCGCCTGGAATTCATTGGATTCGATGGGTACCCCGTCCATTACGTAGAGAACAGAAGAACTTCCGGTAATGGTTCCTACGCCCCGCAATACAACGGAGGCGCTGGTACCGGGTTGGCCGGAAACAGCAGATACGGATAACCCGGGTACACGTCCCTGTAAGGCTTGTTCAAAAGAAGCAATAGGAACTTCATTGATTTTATCGGCATTCACCACAGTTACGGCTGATGCGGATTTATTGCGTGTATAACCGGTATAGCCGGTCACTACTACTTCGTTCAGATTTTTGGCAGCTGTTTCCAGGGTTATATTAATGACCTGTTGCTGGCCAATTGCCATTTTCTTTTCCAGGTAGCCGACGAGCGAGAACTCGATCGTGCTGGCATTGTCAGGAATGGTGAGACTGTATCCTCCGTTGGCATCAGTCGTCGTTCCAAGGCTGGTTCCGGTAATTTTTACGGATACCCCTGCCAGTGGAGCGTTATCGGAACCGGTGACCTTTCCTTTAATTACTCTGTCCGGAACACTGCGGGACGTTGTAGAAAAGATAACGACCAGGTTATCGTCCTTAAGCGTATACGTAAGGGGCAGACCGCTGAATGCCTTTAAGAGCACTTCATCAAGACTGGCATTTCTGACGGTGATGGTAATCTTTTTGTCTTCGGGGATAGTACCTGTATGATAAACGAACCGGTAGGGTGTTTGTTTTTCTACGGCATCCAGTAAACGGCTGATGCTGGTTTCCCGGAGTTGCAGGCTGATCTTCGTCTGCCCGAACCCCTTTGCATTTAATTCGACGCATGCTACCAACAGGAATAGCGTAGTCATCTTCATAATAAGCTTTGTTTTCATGCTGTTAGTTTGGTTTTAAATCATTTACTAATAATAATCTTTTCATTTTCCACACGGAAACTGAATGGATAGGAGAGTTGCAGGGCATCCAGCGCTTTTACCACTGTTTCACTCTCAAAGGTTCCGGAATAGCGGTAGGCCTTCACTTCATTGTCTGTAAAAATGATGGATATACCGTACCAATCCTGTAAACGGGCTGCGATAGTTTCCAGCGGCTCGTCCACGATCTTGATGCGATTGCGTACCCAGGCGATTTCCTTTGCCTTATGGCTGACCGGGTCTGCTGCGAGTGGAACCACGGCGATAACGGTGTCGGTGACAGGTACTTTCTTTTCTGTATGGTTGGCAATCACTGATTTCTGACTGGGAAGGAGAATTACCCGCTGATCGGGATGACCTTTGACGTAAACGGCCACTTTCCCTTTGAACAGGGAGGTTTCGGTGTGGGCATCCCCGGGATAGGCTTGTACATTGAACAGGGTACCCAACACTTCGATGTTTACATGGTCGGTATGAACGATGAAAGGGTGCAAGGCATCCTGGGACACATCGAAAAAGGCTTCGCCGGACAAGATCAGCTCCCGGTTTGTTTTGTTGAAACCTGAGGCCAGGGTCAACCTGCTGTTGCTATGTAAAGTAACGACGGAGCCGTCTGGTAGCATGGCGGTCTTGCGAGGTTCGTTTCCTGATTGGATAAAGGAAATGGGGGAAGCTGCAATATCGGATGACGGCGTCGTTTTATTCCTGAAGAACAGCAAATAACCGGTTATGGAAATTACAAGGAGCGAGGCGGCGATACCTGTCGCGTACTTAAAAAGAGAAGTATTACCCTCTCTTAGTCCGGTTGTTGCGTTTGCTACATTTGCTCCTTCTGTTACTGCTGCCCCTTCTGTTACGGTTGCTCCTGCTGTTACCGTTTGAGCGGTTAACCTTTGCCTGAGCAATTCATACCGCTGAACGCCGTCACGGAGTTGGTCGGTTTGTTCAACGAGATTTCCCTGTTTGGCGTTTAGAATGGCAATAAGAGCTTTTGCCTCCTCCAGTACAGCTTGTTTGTCCGGATGGTTTTTTATCCAGTTTGTCCAGAATTGAATAGCATCCGGCTCGCTGCCAGTGCAATAATCCCGGAAAGATTCATCACAAACAAAATCCTCTGTTGTGTAATTGGAAATGTCCATCAGATAGGGGTCTTTAGGATACAGACGGAGTTTCCGGAGGAATTTCCCAAAGAATTTGAAAATTTTTTGAAAAAATAATATCCCGACTGCCTGAATTTCTGATATTCAGTGGCAAATGCATCTATTTCAGAATTTGTATATGTATAGGAGGCGGGAGATCGCCTATTTCAAAATCGAGCGCAGTAATTTGATAGCGTTGTAGATGGTATTGTAAGCTGTTTTGACGGATTGGGTCGTTCGGGCGGCAACCTGTTCGTAGGTCAGACCTTCAAAAAAGAGGAGGCGGATCAATTCGGTTTGCCTCGGAGTCAGTTGCTCGAGCGCCTTATGCAGTTTTTTTTTCAGTTCTTCATCGTTTTGAACGCCAATGATGATCTCCTCGTAGGAAAGCTCATTCGGATCTTCTTTGCCGGAGAGGCTTTTGATGGCAGCATCGGTTTTGGAATGATAGGCAAGCTGGTCAAAAAGAGTTCTTCGGAGGGCCGTGAACAGGTAAGGCCTGACCTGGGTAACCGGATTAAGTTTGGCGTGTTTATCCCATAGCTGGAAAAAAAGCTGGGTTACGCAATCTTTCACCAATTCATCATTGGCAGTAATCTTCAAACCGAACCGCACCAGGTGAAAATAATTATTATTATAGAGGGAGAAAAAGGCTTCCTTGTCTCCTTCGCGCATACGTTCCCAATAAAGCCTGTTCAACTCTTCATCTGTCATAACCTGTGTTATTGCCCGCCGGCTTTTAATTCCTGCATTAATTCTTTGGATGCTGCTTCCAATTGCTGGTCCCTACCGCTACTGACCTCATCCATGGTGTTCCGGATACGAATATCCGGCTCGGTTTGGTAATTTTCAAGAAAATTCCCTTGCAGGGTCTTTACCCCCCAGGTAGCCAGGCTCCAATGAAGGGAGGGATCCTGCAGCGTTTGCCCGGTTAAAAAGGTACAACTGCCGGGTACAGGCATGCCGACCCATTTCCCCAGGCGCAGGATTAGGTAATCATAGACAAAACAATGTCCGTCGCTATAATTGGCTTCGCCTGCCAACACGATGGATGGTCTTGTCCATCTGAAGGAGGGCTCGCTATTGAGCGGGAAAGTACCGGCCATATTATCCCTTACCCGCACGCCGCTGAGGAATTGGATCAATTCCGAGGCAAGATCACCGCCCCGGTTAAACCGGGTGTCTACGATGATCCCTTTGCGTCCGGCGTACCTGCCCAGGACGGTTTCATAAGTTTGACGGTAAGCGGCATCATTCATGCGGTACAAATGAACATAACCCAATTCGCCTTTACTCAGACTATCTGTCTCCTCCTGATTCCTTTTCACCCAACGGTTATATAATAAAGGTTCTTCCTGAGCAGGAGAAAGGGCAGTGATCTGAATCTGCCGGTAAACAGGATTATCATTTCCCCTGATACTATCCCGGATAGTGAGCATGATTTTTTTTCCTGCCTTATGATTGAAGTAATAGGCAAAATCAATATCCGGTAAAACAGGTTCGCCATCGATAGCGGTGATGATCGAACCCTTCCTGATAAAAAAAGAAGGATCGTCCAGGGGCCCGCCTGGAATTATTTCTTCAACCTGTAGTCCGGTATCTTTAAAAGCTGAATTAATAAAGACACCCGGCGATGCGGTTATTTCACTGTCTTTGCGGGGATTGGAAAAAGTGCAGCCAGTATGGCTTACATTCAGTTCTCCCAGTAATTCGTTGAGCATCTCGGCAAAATCGAAATTATTGTTGATGAAAGGCAGGTAATTCAGATAACTTTTTTTATACCCCGTCCAGTCGACGCCATGCAAACCCGGTGTATAAAAAGTTTCCCGCGTAGTTCGCCAGACATGGTCGAACATGGCCATTCGTTCTGCGGCAGGCTGGAAGCTCATTTCGCCGGAAAGATAAATGGTATCGGGTGTCTGGATTGTTCCTATTGGCCGTGTTCCTGTATTTATACGCAGCACATGTCCATCCGCCAGCAGGAAAATATTTTTTTCCCGGGCATCCCATTGCATCGTTGCCTCTTCGGCCTGAAGCGGGGTTAATAAGGAGGTTTGTTTTTTTTGCAGATCTGTCACCCACAGATCCAGTTTTTTTTCTGACCTGGCCAAAAAAAATAATTTAGTACCGTCGGCATTTACCAGCGCATCGGCTAACAAGGAAGGCTGGGCGCTTAGTTTTTCAGGTTCCTTTTTTTGGATCTCTTTTCCTTCTTTGTCGGTGAGGGGCAAGCAGTAAACTTCATATTGACTTACGCTTCCGTTAGCATAACTGTGAAGACCGTTTCGGTCACTAAGCCAGGTGATCATTTTTCCTCCCCTTATCCATTGGGGATGAATATCGCTGAAACCGCTATGCGTCAGATTGATTAGTTTTCCTTTTCCATCCGTGCTTACGATTCCCACTTCATCGTTCCCTGCACCCGGTTCGGCAAATTGCACCAACAGCCATTTTCCGTCAGGGCTCCATTGAAAAACCTGGTCGTTATCTTTTCTGCTGACCAGTTGACCGCTGCCCAGGATAATTCGACTTTCATGGGTGGCCAGGTTGTAAATTTTCAGCGTTGTACGGTCTTCGACGAAGGCAATCTCCTTTCCATCGGGGGAGTATTTTGGTTGGTAATTTTCCTTTTCATTCGCGATCAGGGCCGTTTCTTTAATTTGGTCACTTTCTCTGATTTGATCACTTTCTCTACTTTTATCATTTTCTCTGCTTTGATCACCGGCCTCCCGAATAATGGGCGATTGACAAATACTCCACCTTTCCGCCCGTTCGCTGGCATATAATAAAGATTTGCCATCGGGGGAAAAACTAAGCCCGGCTTCCTGGCCCGGCGTGTTGGTGATCCGTTGGATAGTATTGTCACCCCTTTTGCCGCTTTTCATACGGGAAAGAAAAACCTCTCCGCGGAAGATAAAGGCCAGCTCTTCGCCGGATGGTGAAAGCGCCATTTCGTCTATTGCTCCGATTGGGATTGTTTTTATACCTTTGGTTTCCTGATTATTTTTGGTTTCCTGATTATTTTTTTCGACCAGTCTTTCGGGTATTACTCCGATCTGAACTTTTTTAGGCGACCCATTTTTTCTTTGCAGATAGATATCTCCATCATATCCGAAGCAGAGGGTTTGATCCCGGCTGATGCTCAGGAACCGGACAGGATGTTTTTTAAAAAAGGTGATTTGGCGGGAGGATGCCTCATTTTGGGAAGAAGGGACCTTTTGCAAAAGGGAGTCTTCCTGTTTGTCGGACAGGCGCTGATCATGGAAAAGTTGTTCATCCGGAACCAGGAGATGAACATTAAAACTCCCGCTTTCTTCACTAAGATAATAGAGTTCCCTGCCGGAAGCCCCAAACACGGGATTGCGGTCCTCGCCCTTGTACGAGGTAACCCTGGCATGGTGATGGGTCTGCGTATTATACAACCAGAGATCGGTGGCCATGGAAGATTGTTGGTGTTTGCGCCAAAGATTTTCCCGCCCTTTCCGATCATGGTAAGCGATAAAATGCCCATCCGGACTGACCCGCGCCATTTCTGCCGGGGTGGTGAGGATCTGCTCCGCCCGGCCTCCCCTAACGGAAATCCGGTATAATTCCCGCAAGGATTCAGAGGGGAATTGCCGGTTTGCAGGTGCATCCATTCGGGTAGCACCGAAGAGGACAGCTTTATCATCCGGGGTAAAATCATAGGGAAATTCGTCTGCGGAATGCCAGGTCAGCCGTTTGGCCACGCCTCCTGTTACAGGCAGGATATAAATATCGAAATTTCCGGACCTGTCGCTGGCAAAAGCGATGAATTTACCGTTATGACTCCAAACGGGCATAAAATTATACACGGTATCCAAGGTTAGGCGGATGGCTTTCCCACCGCGGGCAGGAACTTTATACAAATTACCCTGGTATACAAAGGCGATGGTGCCCCCGTCCGGGGAGATAGCGCAATATCTGAGCCAGCGCGGGTTTTCCTGCGCCCGGAGCAGACCGGTACTGATCAAAATCAATAAAAGAAGACATCCTTTTCGCATACGGAAAAAATAAAATATTGTTTAGTTTATCATTCTTGGGATGGCTTTAGGCATAATTATAAAAATAGGCAAATAAATATGCGAAGGAAAAGATTAATTTGAGAACAATTGTCATTTGGACAACTTTTCGATGATCTAACCCTTATAATATACACGCATGAAAAAAGTAATCCGGTTGACCTTTTTGGGCTTATTTCTGCTCAATGTCATTTCCCGCACCTGTCTCCATGCTCAGAACCCTTCCCCTGAATTCCAGGGAAATTTAAAAGAATTGTTTGCGGGACCTGCCACTCCTGTCCTTAGGGAGGCCTGGCTCGAAGGCATGAAAAAATGGAGGACGGATCAAAAGACAAAACTCCAATATTCAGACCGCGGGTACATTCGGCCGGAACTCGGCTGGATGAAAGATTGTTTTATTTATGCGCAGGTAATGGCGCACGAACGTTTTCTCTATGATCCTGTTATACGGAAATATACAGTGGACAGATATCTGAATGACCTGAAAAAAAGATATGGCGGATTGGACGCCGTACTGATCTGGCCAACCTACCCCAATATCGGGATCGATGACCGCAACCAATATGACCTGGTTACCGGCATGCCGGGGGGGATAGAAGGGGTCAGGAAAATGATCCTTGATTTTAAACAAAGGGGTGTGCGCGTATTTTTTCCCATCATGTACTGGGATCATGGTACACGGAAAATAGCGCTATCGATGCCGGTTGCCCTGGTTAAAGAAATGAAGGAATTGGACGCGGACGGACTGATAGGAGATACGATGGGCGGGGTGACCGAAGAATTCCGAAATGCCTGTGACAGCCTGGGATATGCCGTCGTGTTGCAACCGGAAAATAATATCAGGGATTTGAAAATGGCGGAATGGAATCAGATGAGCTGGGGCTATTATTGGGACTATACGTATAGCCCCGGGGTAAGTGTCTATAAATGGCTGGAACCCCGGCACCAGGTTCATGTCACCAACCGCTGGGCCATCGATAAGACCGACGAATTGCAATATGCCTTCTTTAATGGAGTCGGTTATAATGCCTGGGAAAATATCTGGGGTATCTGGAACCTGATCCCTGAACGTCACGGCGAAGCGATCCGCAGGATTGCGTCCATCTACCGCGGGTTTCCCGGAATATGGAACAGCAGTAACTGGGAGCCGTATATACCTACGATCCAAAAAGGAGTGTTTGCCTCTGCTTTTCCGGAAGAGCAAAGGACGGTATATACCCTGGTAAACAGGGATAGCGTTAGCGTTAAGGGAAGACAGTTGAAACTGCCTTATAAAGAAGGAATGAAATACTTTGATCTGTGGAATGGCAAGGAGCTTTCTGCGCAGCGGGCAGATGGTGGAATATACCTGGATTTCCAAATGGAAGGAAGGGGATACGGGGCAGTATTGGTTATAAAGGCCGGTCAGGTTAGCCCTGCATTAAAGTCGTTCCTGGCAAAAATGTATGCAATGTCTGTCCGCCCGCTGGATAGTCTTTCGACAGACTGGAAACCATTGCCACAACAAATCGTTACCATACCCGGAACCAGACCTTATACAAAAGCGCCGGTGGGTATGGTCTCCATTCCTGGCGCAGAAAATTATGCGTTCGAATCCAAAGGGGTGATGATCGAAGGGGATGAACTGCCTGCCGCCGTCGGAGTACAGCATCCCTGGGAGGAGCATCCTGCCCGATCCCAAAAACATACTTTGTCGATCCCTTCATTTTATATGGATCGTTATTTAGTGACCAATCAGGAGTATAAAAAATTTATCGACGCTACCCATTATCATCCAGCGGATGATCAGAATTTCCTGAAGAACTGGAAGAACGGCAACTTTCCGCCGGCCGCCGACGAGGATCCTGTTACCTGGGTTTCTTTGGAAGATGCAAGGTCCTATGCAGCCTGGTCCGGCAAACGGTTGCCGCATGAATGGGAGTGGCAGTATGCTGCACAGGGATTGGACAACCGGTTGTACCCCTGGGGAAATGCTATGGATTCTTCAAGAATTCCCTGGCCAGATACCAGCCGGAATATGCGCCTTCCAACCGCCGTCAATACCTATCCACAGGGAGCCAGTCCTTTCGGTGTAGTGGACCTGGTGGGGAATCTCTGGCAATGGACCGACGAATACAGGGATGAACATACGCGATCGGCAATTTTAAAAGGCAGCGGATATTTCCGGGCCCAGACCTCGATGTGGTATTTTCCACCGGCCTATGAAGTAAATGCCTACGGTAAGTATTTATTGATGTCTCCGGGTATCGACCGGTCGGGAACGATCGGCTTTCGTTGTGTGGCGGATAAATTGGCGGATAAACCTACCAATAAACCTGCCAGTAAACCGTCTGATAAACCTGCAGACAAACCCTGAGAAGTCTAAGCCTCCGGGTAATCGTTTCTACCTTATTTTTGTAGTCTATGGTATATAGAGTCATTGGATTGATGAGCGGTTCTTCCCTGGATGGGTTGGATATAGCCTATGTTCACCTGCAGGTGAGCAATAAGAAATGGGAATATACTTTTGTTCAGACGGATTGTTATCCTTATCCGGATGAGTGGAAAAAGAAACTGGCCGAAGCGCCTGGCCTTTCTGCGGTAGATTATCAACTATTACACACCGATTATGGGCATTATCTGGGGGAACGTGTAAATCAATTCATTGAACAGTACCAATTACATTATCAGGTTCAGTTGATCGCTACCCATGGGCATACCAGTTTTCATTTGCCCGGCCGTAAAATGACGGCTCAGCTGGGTGATGGTGCTGCGCTGGCTGCGGTTACCGGGATCAACGTGGTCAGCGATCTGCGGGCAATGGATCTTGCGCTTGGTGGCCAGGGAGCGCCGATTGTTCCTATTGGGGAGAAACTATTACTGCCCGGCTATGGTCTTTTTCTCAACCTTGGGGGAATTGCCAATATTTCGGTTCATGCACCAGCGGCTGCACCGGCTTTACCTACGCAAGCCGCCAGCCAGGCCATTCCGGGTCCTGATTCCGTATCGCGACGGATCGCTGCCGGTTCTTTTATAGCGTATGATGTTTGCCCGGCCAATCGGGTGCTGAATATCCTGGCAGCCTTGGTAGGAAAGGACTATGATGATGGCGGTACGTTGGCGGCCAGCGGAAAGACAGATGACTCTTTATTACAGCGTCTGAATGCATTGCCTTATTATAACATGCCCTATCCCAAATCCCTGGCCAATGATTTCGGAACGGATACGGTATATCCGATGATCCGGGAATCCGGATTGGGAACGGCTGATGCTTTACGGACCTATACCGAACATATTTGCGCGCAGATAAAAAATGCTGTGGAAGAAAGGCATAGGGAAGGTGTTGCCTCCGGGGGGAAAATGCTGGTAACTGGCGGCGGTGCATACAATCATTTCCTGATCGGACGCTTGCGTGAACTGCTGGCACCTCTGAGCGTGGAAGTAGAAGTTCCCGAAAAAGAACTCATTGAATACAAAGAAGCACTTGTTATGGCGCTGATCGGCATCTTACGGTGGAGGGAAGAAAACAATGTATTGTCCTCCGTTACCGGTGCCAGCCGGGATAGTATCGGCGGAGCAGTTTGGATTGGGCAGGATGCATAATTCATACAAATTCCTGACTTAATCCTCCAATTAGCTCCTAATTAGTCCCTTCATTAGGCCATTCCCTGTTAATTGCAGCATCATTCATAATAAAATGCTGCTTGTCTATGAAGTATGAAATTAGTTTCAAACCCTCCCAGGCCATAAAGGCTATTTTAGCATTAATCGGTCTGTTCACCCTGCTAACCCTGCCTCCTGGCCGTTGTCTGGCGCAGACCAACCCTTTTATCACGAATATGTATACGGCAGATCCATCGGCTCATGTTTGGGCGGACGGGCGGCTTTATGTTTATGCTTCCCATGACATCGCTCCTCCCCGCGGATGCGATCTTATGGATCAGTATCATGTCTATTCGACCGACGATATGGTCCATTGGAAGGATCATGGAGAGATCATACGTGCCAGCCAGGTGCCATGGGGAAGACCCGAAGGCGGTTTTATGTGGGCGCCGGATTGTGCGTATAAGAACGGCACGTACTATTTTTATTTTCCCCATCCCAGTGGCACGGACTGGAATAAAACCTGGAAGATCGGCGTAGCGACCAGTAAAAGCCCGGCCAGCGGTTTTACCGTGCAGGGGTATATCAAAGGTCTCGATCCGTTGATCGACCCTTGTGTGTTTGTCGATGACGATGGCCAGGCCTATTTTTATTACGGAGGCGGCGCAGTATGCAAAGGCGGGAAACTGAAGGACAATATGGTGGAGATCGACGGCGAAATGAAAACAATGGAGGGGTTGACCGATTTTCATGAGGCCTCCTGGGTGCATAAAAGAAAAGGGATCTATTATCTTTCCTATTCCGATAATCATGACTCAGCCGGCAAACACAATCAGATGCGTTATGCTACGGGCAACAGCCCTTTAGGTCCCTGGACCTCCCGGGGGATCTATATGGATCCGACGGATAGTTATACCAATCATGGTTCAATTGTAGAATATAAAGGACAATGGTATGCCTTTTATCATAACAGCGCAATTTCGCACGAAGATTGGTTAAGATCCATTTGCGTAGACAAATTATATTTTAATGCCGACGGCTCCATTCAAAAAGTCATTACAACATCCGGGGCCATTTCAACTACTAAAACAAATTAAAGGACGGCAACCATGTCAAAGACCGGGTCAAAGAAATAACCTTACAATCCCAGCACTCCTTTCAGCTTAACGTAACCCGACTTGCTGACCGGCACCTGCGCACCGGATTGGAGTATACAAAGATGACTGTCTTTTTCATAGGGTTCGATACGGGTAACCTGCTGGATATTCAGGATATATGAACGGTGGGTGCGAACGAACCTGGAGCTGTCCAGCACCTGTTCAAAAAAGCTCATGGTCTTATTTTTCAGAAAGGCGCCGTTATGCGTATGGATCTTCACGTAATCATCGGAAGCTTCCAGGTAATGGATATCTTCCATGGGAATGATCTTGATTTTTCCGCCTGTTTTGACTACGACGCGTTGTTGCTGGGCGGGAGAAAGTGAAGCTGTCTCCAGCAGAGTTCGGTTTTGATTTTCTCCCCCGGAGCCGGCGGATGTATCTTCATATTGATCCATCCATTTTCGGATAGCCTTGTCAAAACGTTGTTTGTTAAAAGGTTTCAGCAGATAATCGACAGCATGGGTCTCGAAGGCGCGGATAGCATACTCGTCGAAAGCAGTAGTAAAAATAACGGCAGGAGGCTCCTCGATCAGTTCCAGCATTTCAAAACCATTGATCTTGGGCATCTGGATATCCAAAAAGATCAGATCGGGGCGATGTTGCTGAATAGCCTTGATCCCTTCAAATCCGTCATTACATTCCTGGACAATGGTTATTTCGGAATAGGATTGCAAATATTCATTTACAATCAGCCTGGCAAGGGGTTCGTCGTCTATAATAATTACTTTTATCATTGAGGTATTTTCACAATGGTGGTAAATAAATTTTTATCTATTTCAGTGCTGAGCAGGTCGGTCCTGGCAAACAACAGGTAAAGCCGGCGTTGTACGGAACTCAATCCAAAACCGGTTCCCTTCCTTGGCCTTGATGTTTCGGGATCGAATGGGTTCTGGACGGAGATGATAACGAAATTCCCTTCGGTGCGGGCTCTCAGTGTAATTATTACCGAATCGGTCGTATCATAAAGACCGAATTTTATAGCATTTTCTACGATTGGTTGCAGAAGCATGGGAGGCAGTCTCCTGTTCAGGCTTGCTTCATCGTGATCGATGACTGCGGAAAGACGATGACCGAACCTTACCTTTTCGATATCCAGGTAAAGTTGCAGGTATTGCAGTTCTTCGGATAAAAGAACCCATTGTTGTTCTTCTTTTTTTAAGTTTCCGCGCAGAAAATCAGAAAGCTGCTGTACCATGGTGCGGGCCTGTTCGGGTTGACTACCGATCAGGGCGCTGATGGAATTCAGACTATTGAATAAAAAATGCGGGGCGAGTTGCTGACGTAATTTGAACAGTTCTGCTTCTTTCGATAATCTTTCCGCATCGGCCTTACGTTGAAGATTCTGCTGTTCTTCCTCAGAGGAATACCATAAGACACTCAGGATCGTCATACAGCTGATCTGTAAGAAAATGATATCGAACCGGACCACCCAGGACCGGGTGAAGAACTGCGGATAAGCCAGTCCTGTTTTTTCCTTCAGTAAAGAAAGCAGCATGTATTTGCTGGCCAAAAGGATCAGTCCGCTTAATCCAAGGCTTACAAAAAGGATATACCAGTAGCGGTCTTTTTTGGGGAGGTAAAACTGGAGATTCATACTGACCAGGGCGGAGGCAACGGCCAGAAGAGCATTGGAAATGACGCTGTCATAAAGGGCCACGTCAAGACTCAGGCCGAAATCCAGCAATAAAATAGTCTGCAGGAATCCCCATATCAACCACCAGGTGATAAAGACGAGCAGGAACTTTCCGATTGATAATGGGGATCTGGCCAAAAAAGATGTTTTATAAAAGCTCCAATAATTTATGGGTGCTGCTCTCCAGGATATGTGCGGCTTTTTTATTCGTAAGTTCGATATACTGGTCGGGATCATCCGTTTCCTGGATCCTGGAATAAACCTCGGCACCATCGAGCAGGCCGCTGATCTTATACAACTCTGCTACATTGATGAATTTCCACTGGACTAATTTTTCCTCATGATTATAAAATCCATCCTGTTCCTTATCACCTATGATCATCGCCTTGTTAAAGGCTTCCTCTTCGTTGGAGGCGGTGATAAGACGGAGCTGCTCATCGAATTGAGGAGTATGCTGCCCCTCTCCGCATATGATCCTGAAAACGAGTTTGCTTAGATACCAGTTCATAGAAGATTAAGTTTTTGGTTAGCAACAGATATAGAACAGAAGCGATCTGATAACTTCCGGTTATCTTTTTACCCACAAAGGGGTAAAGAATGGTTAGTCTGTAATTATCCGCATTAATAATTCTTTAATTCAATGCCTCCGAAAACGGAAGCTCCTTGCAGGATCAGGATCTTATCTGGGTTAGTGACCGCCGGCTGTTGCCTTTTATCTTCGAAGCCGCCGAAAACGGCTGTAATTTCCGAACGGACTTCCCAATGGGCCGGGACGATGATCTTGGCACCCGCAAAGATGGTCGTAACGTCCATTTTCACAATGCCGGTGAAATCTGCCTGGGTAAGATCGATTTCCGATCCGCCCATAACTCCAGTGACATCGCCGCCCCTGAAATTTTTCGAAACTACTTTTTTATGTGTACTGCCGAATATGGTCGTGGAGTCCAGGTAATCGCCCGTGGCGGCCCCGCTTATATCACGGTTAAGATCATGTTTGTAACATTTATGATTTTGTTTCCAGTCTTCCCAATGTTTGTCACGCCATTTGGGCCGGTTATTATGCGGCCGGACGATGATCAGTAACCCGACGAAGATCAGGACGATGGGCCAGATGAAACGGTGCAGAGGGATATGTGGAAAGGAATCCTGGATAAAGAAGAAACCGCCTACCAGGATCAGGATCAGCCAGGCCCCCCCCCGGAAATTATGACGCAACCCGATGAAGAGGCCTATGGCTATAAGCAGGACATGCCAGGTGAATAACCAATCCGGGAAAGGAAAGCCCATTTGGTCCAGCAATAAAACCGCTCCAATTGACAGGAGTACCAATCCTGCGCCAATCCGGCCCAGGCCTCTGGAGCCAAACCTATCTTCACCGCCTTCCAGTTTTTCATCACCTTTGCCGGCATATTTCTCGTCCCCCCTGGTTGTATTTTGTTCCTCCATTATGTTTGAATTTTAATCAAAGCTAATAGGTTGACGCAGAACATACAAGCGGTAATAGGCTATATCTGGGCAAGAAGGCGGCGAAAACTGGTATTTTGTCGGTGAGTATCCGGGAGGGGGATTCTTTGGAATTTAATCCCCCCTCCCGGATACTGCTAATGATGGACCTTCGGTCAAGGCGGTGGAACCGCCTTTATGCCTGGAGGGGGATTCTTTGGAATTTAATCCCCCTCCAGGATACGGCTGATGATGGACCTTCGGTCAAGGCGGCTCCTCCGCCTTTCGGCAGTTCCACCCGCCTTTGGGCCCGGCAAAAGTCCAAAAATAAAAAACCCGGCGACAAAAAAGTCGCCGGGGTGTTCGTGTGTTGAAGCGGGCTCTGGTCTACTATCTTTGATCCTATATTTTGCTGGTACTATTCTATTTTTTAATCAGTTTGAACAGACTTTCATCGACTTTCAACAGATAAAGACCTGGAGGAAGCCCTGCGGCCTGCAATTGCAGGGAATTAGTCGATGTGGACGGTTTGCCGGATTGGATGGTCCTGCCCTGGAAATCCCTTAGTTCATAACTATGGATCGGTTTGGGGCTGGAAACGGTTATCGTGCTTATAAAGGGGTTGGGGTAACAGGAAATAGCAGTAACAGCCTGGTTGTTGATCTCCTGTATGGCTGAGTAAACACCGTTTGCGTCCTTGTTTTCCAGAAACAGCCGGTAAAAATTAGGACCGCTGGCAGGACTATTATCGGTATAGGTATATTGATGCTGATCCTGGAAAGCAGGGATAGTGGCCAGATTCTCCCAGTTCCTGGAGTCGGCGGAATGCTGAACGATGAATTGATCACCGGTATTATCGGAGGAGGCCGTCCAGCTAAGGACATTGGTATTGTCTTTTTGAGTTGCAGAAAAATTCTGCAGGTTTATGACCAGGGCTCCGACCTGATAAGTGATGGCGATGCTTATATCGTCGACGCCGGCTACTGTTGGCAAGCCTAAGGAGATACCTGCATCGCCGATAAGGTCAGCGGCGATTGCGGCCCCGAAATTGCTGCTTTTTACGATTGCTGGTGTCAGTGCGACTCCCCAGGTATCGGTTGGTCCTCCATAGGTGATGATTCCTTCTGTTGTCGACCAGTTGTTTGCAGGGCCAGTCAGGGCATGATCCGTACCCGTTGGAGTACCGGCAACAAGCAGTTTAACAGAATGGTCGCGGACATGTGTATTTAGAGACAGGAGGCTCTGAAATTGATGTTGAATCTTGACCGTGACGCCTAAAATAGTGGCTCCGACAGGAATAACAGAGAAATCGAATACGGTTTCAGTTAGATAATGGGAGGTAACCGAAACCGGGTTGATCAAACTCAGGCTAAGTAACTGACCTGCTGTGGCGAAGGTACCGTCGCTGGTCTGGGCATTGGATGGATTGACCCAGGCAAAGGCCCCGATCGAATTCAAATCAGCACTGGTAGTTCCATTCATATCGGCAGTAGTAACCTGCGCGGACAGAGAAATCGTAGAAAGGCCAAAAGCTGCAATTAAGATCGATTTAGAGGTAAAGTTTTTCCATTTCATAGTATTAATTTGAAGAATGAAGATTTTTATTCATGTCTACTACTATGAAACACCTTGGATTAACAAAAGGCTGTTCGAAAAAGGGCGACAGAACAATGCCTAAGTGCAAACACTTAGGTAACCATAGGTCTTGGGATCAAAAACCAAATAATAGTCTGTTTTTTGCCTCAGCTTGAAATCTAAATGGCAAAGAGCCCTGAAATCATTGCAGGGAGCCGCATTCCGGCATTTATGGGGATAATAGCAGTTTTTACCGGACTTTTTTTGCATAAGGCTTTAGCCGGACTTTTTCCGGGGCATTCCTAAAGGCTTACGTGGGTACATTCAATTTTTACAGGAGTCTGAATTCATCTCCGTCGAATAAACCGAGATCTCCCAATTTGAGGTGAGGGATGACGAGAAGGGCCATGAAAGATAGTGTCATAAAAGGAGCTGATAGATTGGAACCCAGGCTCTTAGCCAGGCCGTCGAGCGCGGTATAGGATTCGGCGATGGCATAACCATTTTCCTGGCTCATGAGCCCTGCCACAGGGAGGGGCAGGATCAATTCGGTACCATTGTCCCCGGGAATGCCAGTGGGATCTCCTCCCGGATCCACGCAGCTCAATCCGCCTTTATGCCGGATCACCAGGTTGACGGCACGGCAGATACTCTCATCGTCCACTCCAACGGCAACGATATTATGGCTGTCATGCGCTACAGAAGAAGCCAGGGCTCCTCTTTTAAGGCCAAAATTGCGGATAAAGGACTTGGCAATAGGGGCTGGGTTATAACGGTTAACAACGACCAGTTTCAATATGTCTTTTTCGGGATTGCTTTGCAGATGACCGTTGTCAGGCTGTACTTCTTTAAGAGGGATCGTCAGTTTGTTGGTAATGAGTTGACCATCCATGGCTTCGATAAGATAAACCTGCTCGACGTTCTCCTGTTCTCCCCATTTATCCAGCAGATAAGTAAAATCGGAAGGGACCCGGGTCTGGCAGCTGAATTTATTGATAGGTTCATCCACCTTAATGGTTTCATGGGCACCCCCTTCTACGCAGGGAGTGGGAGTATTGATCAGGGACCTGCCGTTTTCGGCAACCAGTTTCCCCCGGATATAGGTCTGTAATACCTTGAATTTTTGAATATCCTCCACCACGATAAAATCTGCAGGGTCGCCGACCCGCAGCAGACCGCTGTCCAGCTTATAGTGCAGAACCGGATTCAGACAGGCTGCCTTCAGGATGTTGAACAAGGGGACTCCTTTGGCGATAGCACGGGCACATAGCTTGTCGATATGACCCAGGACCAGGCTATCGGGATGTTTATCATCGCTGCAGAACATTATCTGGTCGGGATGATCATGCAGCAGACCGATCAGCGCATCGAAGTTTCTGGCGGCGCTGCCTTCCCTGATCAGGATCTTCATCCCGTATTGCAATTTTTCCCTGGCTTCAGCGGCGGTAAAACATTCATGATCGGTGCTGATCCCCGCATCGATATAATCTTTGGCCATTTGGCCGCTCAGACCGGGAGCATGGCCATCGACCGGTTTGCCGCACCTTTTGGCGGCCGCTATTTTTTGCATCACCTCTTCATCCTTATTCAATACGCCGGGAAAGTTCATCATTTCACTCAGGTATTTAATGGACTTCCGGTTCAGCAATTCTTCGACAGCGGTGGCATCGAGGTTTGCCCCAGCCGTTTCCCAACGGGTGGCGGGTACGCAACTGGGGGCGCCGAAATTAAAATAGAAAGGCACGGTCTCACCATTGTTGATCATAAATTCAATACCGGGTAAACCGCATACATTGGCGATCTCGTGCGGATCGCTGACCGTTGCTATAGTCCCATGAACTACCGCCAGTCTCGCGAATTCCGAAGGAATGAGCAAGGAGCTTTCGATATGGACATGAGCATCGATAAAACCGGGAAGCAGGAATGGCAGGTAGGGGGAGGGCTCCATGTCCAGGGGGGTAACGGAGCGAATAATCCCGTCTTCGATTACTATTTCTGCAGTATAAATTTTTTCCTGAAAGATATCTGCCAACCTGCCGGTGATCCTTTGCATATGTTTGTTTTACCACAAAAAAATTAAATATGTTTTACTAAAAGCAGTTCGCTCGGCGAAAACTGCCGCCTTATTGCGGCGGAAAATTAAAGAAATAAAACCGCAGGTGGCATACCTTTACTTCTTATTTTCATCCAATAATTCTAAAACCTTTTATTTATATGAATCATAAACAAATTTTGCCAGCCTGTTCTTTGATGGTCCTGGTTTTATTTTCTTCGGGAATCCGTGCCCAGTCTGCTGAAGAGATTGTTGCCCGTCACGTAGCTGTCCTTGGCGGAAAAGAAAAACTGCAATCGATCCATTCCGTTTATCTGGAAGGAGTTGCCGTAATGCAGAATGGCGGAGAGATCGATTCGAAGAACTGGAGGGTGCAGGGCAAACTCTACCGTCAGGAGATCTCCTTACCCATGGGTAATGTTGTCGTCATCGTTACTCCGGCCCAGGGCTGGAGTTCCAGCCCCCGTGACGGAGGCGTATTCAAAGCAATGAGTGAAGAACAGGTAAAGAGCCTTCAACCCCAATTGGAAGCAGCCGGTCCTTTGGCGGATTATGCAGCAAAGGGGGATAAAGTGGAATTGCTGGGTAAGGACACTGTCAACGGCAACGAGTGTTATAAAATAAAACTGAGTTTCCCTACCGGACAGTATATTACTTATTCCATTGATACCAAAACCTATTATGTCCTCCGGGAAACCCGAAAGGGCGGCGGTATGATGGGTGGCGGCGGAGGCGGTGGCCGTCGTCCCGCGGATGGGGAGTTCAATATCGATTTCAGTGATTACCAGAAGACTCCGGATGGATATGTTTTTCCCTTTACTATCGTTGCCGGTGGTTTCGGAGCAAAGACCAGCGTTGAAAAACTGGAAGTGAACAAGGTGACGGACGAAGAAGCCCTGAGTAAACCAGGCAAATAAATCAGCCAGACAAAGAAGATTAACTTATCAATAGGATGGTCCATTCTAAGGCAATAGAATGGACCATTTTTCGTTTACCAACTTAGGGAATCCAATTTTGGGAATCCAGATTCAATCCAATTGAAGAACCAATTACCGGTCGTTTGGAATCGCTGGGATCCGGCGGCCCGTAAAAAATCCAATTATCGGATGAAAAGAGCGAGTGTATTGCTCCTGTTAGGCACGGTTATGTGTCTGACCGGATCCTCACAATCATTTGTGGGTTATGGCTATGATAATTATTCAGGAGTCAACAGCCTGTTACTCAATCCCGGGATGGTAGCGGATAGTAAGTACAAACTGAATGTGAACATTTTATCGGCCAGTGTCCTGGCGGGCAATAATGCCTATGAAATGGACCGGAGTAAATTGTTCGGGCTTAAGTTTTCCGGGCTGAAGGAGGGAGACGGTTATTACAAAGCCAAAAATACCGACTATAAATTTGCTTATGTGAATGCGGATATCCTCGGACCTTCCGCCATGTTCAATATCAATGCACGCAACGGTTTAGGCATTACTACCCGTATGCGTACCATGGGGAATCAATACAATCTCAGCAATGGGCTGTTCCAGTTACTGGGAAAGGCAGATCCCGGTTTTTACAACACGGATATCTACAACCGGAGCCTTCAGACAAAAATGCATTCCTTTGCCGAAGTCGGTCTGACGTATGGATTGGTCCTGAAAAAGGACTGGCGTCATGAATTCAAGGCTGGGATTACGGTTAAATATATTGCGGGGCTTGCCCTGGCCTCCCTGTCCTCAGGGCAGATGCAGGTAAATTTAGACCCTGCAAATAATATTACCACCCTGAATGCGGATATCACCGCTCAATATTCTTCCAACCTGGATAACCTGGGAACCGGCAAATTTACCGATGCTCTTAATAAACATACGGGAAATGGTTTGGGGCTTGACGTTGGGATGGTCTATGAGTGGAGGGATGAAGGGCCTCCGCCGGGGGATAGCAGCGCTTCACCGGGTGGATGGCTGAGCCATGACCACACTCCTTATAAAGTACGGTTGGGTATTTCCATAACGGACGTGGGATCTGTGAATTATACCAAATCCCCGAACGGACAGACCTATTCGATGAATGCTGCCGGGCACAATGCCGGAGAATTGCAGAAGCAGGATGGGGAGACCTATGATCAATATCTGAACCGGCTCAAGACCAGTGGCCTGATCGTCGCCAAAGGCACGACCTCCCCATTAAAGGCAAATCTTCCTACGGCTGTCCATGTCAATCTGGACTGGCACGTTTACCGCAGAATTTTCCTGGATGGGGATATGCTCCTCAATATGGTTTCTACAACGAATTTAATAAGCCCGAATTATGTTACCACTTTTACGCTTACACCGAGGATGGAGAAAAAATGGATGAGCATTTATTCTCCTCTTTCCTATAATGCAAATGGTCTTTTTTCCTGGGGAGCCGGGGTCCGTTTCGGGCCGGTATTTGCAGGAAGCGGAACCGTTTTGTCGAGCCTCATGCACAGCCGGATAGCGGCTGCGGATTTTCATGTAGGGCTTACCATTCCCATATTCAGAAATAAGGATAAGGACAAGGATAAAAAGACCGATACCCTGTACAAAAAGATACTCATTACGCATGATAAGGATGGGGACGGGGTAGTGGATGAAAAGGATGCCTGCCCGGATTCTGCTGGTCCGATCGCGCTGATCGGCTGTCCTGACAGGGATGGAGATGGAGTGCCGAACAATAAAGATAAATGCCCGGATGTCAAGGGTTCCCCCAATTTCGCGGGTTGCCCTGCGCCGGACAGCGATGGTGACAGCGTGAACGACGATGAGGACAAATGTCCCCTGGTAAAGGGATTGGTTTCCAATCATGGTTGTCCTCCTATCCGGCCCGAGGTGATACAAAATCTGAACAGGGCTGCTGACCGGATCTTCTTTGTCCGGGCCAAGGCGGTGATCGAGAAGAACTGTTATTCGGAATTAGATAGAGTAGTAGCCATTTTGCAGGCAGACTCCACGCTGCATCTGCATATTGAGGGCCATACCGATAGCGAAGGAACGGATGCACGCAACAATGCTTTGTCCCTGAGACGGGCCAAAGCTGTCAAACGTTATTTGGGAGCTAAAGGCATCCCTGCGTCCAGAATGGATACAGAGGCTTATGGCAGCAAGCGTCCTTTAGCGTCCAATGATACAAGGGAAGGTATGGCTCAGAACCGAAGAGTGGAAATGGACCTGACGAATTATTAAATTCCCTACATTCGGTTAATGGGAACCATAAAAGAGGTGTTGACCTTTCTTTTAGGGATGGGAATGATCCTGGCAGGGATCATGCACTTCAGAAAAACGAGAATGTATCTTCGGATCATCCCGGAATTTTTTCCCTTGCGTATACCCATCGTACTGGTATCCGGTGTGTTGGAGCTGGTGACAGGAGCCGGGCTCTTCATTCCGGTTTACCGGCAGCACGCCGCACAGCTCATTCTGATCATGATGATTGGATTTCTTCCGCTTCACATTTGGGATATATTCCGGGAGAAACCGGCCATGGGAACCAGGAAACTGGCTCTTATCCGTCTTCCTCTGCAATTCCTTCTGATCGCATGGGCCTGGTTCATCGGTTTTTAATGTAGGTTTGCGGAAGTAATTTCTTGTAACGAAAATGGCAAATCCTTATATCTCGCTGCTTCGGACGGCCTGGCATTATGCACGCAGGGAACGGAAAAAATATGTGCTTGTTTATGCTATGTTTTTCACAGCGAATCTCGTCATTTCACTTAACCCCATTCTTTTCGGATGGTTTATCGGTAAGGTTCAGCAGGATGCTTCACAGGTTCTGAAATATACCTTTATTTATATCGGCGTTTATATCGGTCTGAAGTTCGTCCAATGGTGTTTTCACGGACCGGCAAGGATCATGGAACGCACGCTGTCCTTTCAGCTCAGCCGGAATTTTCTGCAGGAGCGGTATCAACAAGTACTGCACCTGCCTGTAAAATGGCACCAGGACCATCATAGCGGAGCTACGATCAACAGGGTCCGTAAAGCTTATGAGGCGCTCCGTGAGTTTTTTGACAGGGGGTTCATGTATATCAATGCGTTGACGAAATTCCTGTTCTCCGTAATTGCCATGCTATATTTTTCTCCGCTGTTCGGATCCATTGCCGTTTGTCTGGGAATCCTTACCATTTTTGTTATCCGGACATTCGATAAACCATTTATCAGGGCACTGGAAGAGGTCAATGAAAAGGAACATATCGTATCGGCCACCCTTTTTGACAGTTTGTCCAATATTATGACGGTGATCACCCTCCGCCTGGAAAAAAGCATGGCGACCGGCTTGCTGAAAAAGGTGCAGCAGATCCAGCAGCCATTCCGTAAAAGCGCGCTCATCAATGAATGGAAATGGTTTTGTGCTGAAATGCTGATTGTGTTTATCTACGGGATGATCACCGTTGGGTATATCTATCAGCATTGGAAGCCGGGTAGTGTTTTCTATGTGGGAGGGTTGGTGACCTTGCTTGCCTATGTCAACCAGTTTACCAGCGTTTTCCAGGATATCGCCTGGCAATACACGGATATTGTTCAATACAACACCTATGTGCAAACGGCGTCGGGCATCAGTGACGCCTATGCCCGCCAGCACCGGGCAGACCTGCCGCAGGGTCTTCCCGCGAATTGGCAGGAGATCAGGATCAGCGGCCTGAATTTTTCCCACCGGGAAACCTATGATAACGGGCAGGGCGCTCAGAGCCTTCATGATCTGCATCTTCATATCCGCCGGGGGAAAAAGATAGCGCTGATCGGTGAAAGCGGTAGCGGCAAAAGTACCTTGTTATCCTTATTGCGCGGTTTGTATCTGCCTGAGCCGGGGCTAAAGATCGAAGTGGATGGCATTCAGCGTGGGCTGGATCAACTCAATGAAACGGTCACTTTATTTCCCCAGGAGCCGGAGATATTTGAAAATACCCTTGCCTACAATATAACGCTTGGCCTTCCTTTTGAAGAAGAGGAGATCCGTCGTGTGAGTGAAAGCGCTCATTTTTCTGAGGTTATTAATGAATTGCCGCAAGGGCTGGAATCGGATATCCGGGAAAAAGGAGTTAACCTTTCCGGAGGCCAAAAACAGCGTCTGGCCCTGGCGAGAGGAATCCTGGCTGCACGTGACAGTGACCTGGTATTGCTGGATGAGCCAACCAGCAGCGTAGACCCCAGGACAGAAGCCCTGATCTATGAGGGATTATTTGCTGCCTTTTCCGATAAGGCGATCATTTCCTCGATGCACCGGCTACATTTGCTGAACCGGTTCGATCATGTATATGTACTGCGGCAAGGCCGGATCGTGGATGAAGGCAACTTCGAATACCTGCGTGATAACAGCCCCGTATTCCAGGAATTATGGCGGCACCAGAAGGAGGCCGGACCTCTGCCCGGGTAATGGGAATTATAGTTCACTTTTTCACCGGCTAAGCATGTACAGGTTGGCGGTCTTGTAAGACAGATCTATCTGGTGACTGAACCGGAATCCTGCTTTTGGGAATAAGGAATTTATCCAATCCTTGTCAGGATCGACTTCGGCAACAATTCTGTTCACCTCGGGGAAGGACAAAAAATAGCTGACAAAGACTTCTATTAAGGCGAAGGCATGGTCCTGTACAACCAGGGGAGCCATGGTCAGGCGAAGGCCATAATCTCCCGGTCTGGCCTCGTAATACAGGCTGATCATATCTTCCCGGACCTTAAAGACCTCCAAAAGACATACAGGCAGGGTATTGATCTCTCCTATAAAGGATTGTGCACAGGATGATTCCTGCATGAGGGCATAAGTTTCCAGGAATTCTGCAGGGGGATTTTTCCCAGCCTTCAACGGACCGCCGACCTCATTTTTTAACCAGTTGTAAATAACGGGTATATCTCCTTCCAGTGACAGGGGCCTTGCGCTGACGGTAATCTTTTTTTCGGGCAGATACGTATTCGGTAAGGGATATTGAGTCTCCGCAAGAAGAAAGGACATGCACAATTCGGGGTGGCTCCTGGTTTTGTCCACGTTTTTGCGGATACGCGAACGGTTATAAGGTTTAATGGACATAGACATAGCAATAAGTTTGAAAATTATCAGTAACGTCCAATCAGAGCCTTATCAATAAAATAAAAAATGGGGCAGGGTGGAAGGCGAAGGGTTCATTGTGCCCGGTTAATGAGGAGCCAAATTGATAAAAAAAAGAAGGCAGACCGCATTATTATCCTGAAAGATCCGGAATATATGTCCAATCCATTAGGGTTACCTACATGGAATCACTTATTTTTCGGCTATGCCCGGACAGGAAAATGCCCAAAAAAAGGTATCCGGAAGGATACCTTTTTTTCTATAAAATATAACCGGATGTATGTAGAACCTGGTTCATGTAAGACCGGACGGCCGTGAATTAAATGATCCCCGCCAGTTCCAGGCTTTTTTTCTTCAGTTTGCGTATTTCCACGTCTTCAATAATGGGCTCCGGCGTCAGGACAAGGGAAGTGTTATTTTCCTTCCACCAGGTATTCTGGCTGATCTCCCGGAAATGAAGGACACCTATCAGGTATTTGCGATCGGTTTCCGCATGCCATTCTTCGATCCATTCGAATTTATCCCGGGGAATATATCTCCAGTCATCAAAGCTCAGATAGACGCGGACAAAAAATTCCTGGGTCAGCTCATGCGGTTTGTGATGATAGAGTTTTTTGTATTCATATTTATACTGGTAACGCAGCGCGGAAAGATCGCTGAGAACAGCGGATGCCGTAGGGAAAGAGCCTGCGCCTTTACCATAAAAGAACTGTTTATCCGAAAAACCACTTTCGATGACCACCCCGTTATATTCATTTTTTACGAAGGCCAGGTGATCGTCCTGTTTAATGAATTGAGGCAGCACGAAGGCGGCAATCTTCCCGGTCTCCAGTTTTTTAGCCTGGGCAACCAGTTTAATATCGTAATGTTTTTCACGGGCTACCACAGCGTCTCCTGCCTGTATATTCTGTATGCCGTTAAAAACCAGGTTGCGGGTTTCTTCAATGATACCATAGGCATGTGTCAATAGAAAAGTCCATTTGTTGGCGGCATCATAACCTTCAACATCGAGGGAAGGATCGCTTTCTGCAAAGCCCAGTTGTTGGGCCAGCAGGAGTGCATCCTGAAAATCCAGCTTATCCTCGAACATTTTGGTGAGGATAAAATTGGTGCTGCCGTTCACGATGGCTTTTATTGAATGTAAAAGGTCGTTATCGTAATACTCTTCCAGGTTGCGGATAATGGGAATAGAGGCGCAGGCTGCCGCTTCATAAAGGAAGGATCCGCCGGTATCCTGTTGTAACTGCAATAATTCCGGTAGGTGTTCGGCAATCATTTTTTTGCTGGCGCTTACTACGGACTTGCCGTTCTTAAGAGCTGTGGACACGATCTCGAAAGCCGGTCCCGATTCGTTGATCACTTCCACGATCACATTGATGGAAGGGTCGTTGAGAATAGCGTCCCGGTCAGTAGTGAACAATCCAACCGGAGCTTCTCTTTTCTTCTGGGGATTTTTGATGCAGACCTTTTTTATTGATGCATTCAAAGAAGGCGTTTGTTGTAAAACCTTGTACAATCCTTCCCCGACTACCCCAAATCCGAAAAGACCTATTGTCAACTGCTTATGTGTTTCCATATTGATTATATCGCTTATAATTATCTTGAAATGGTTAGAACCTTCCTCCGGCCCGGATATCGGGAAAGGAGTGCAAATTTCCGCTTTTTACGGAAAATAATACGATTCCGAAAAAGGATTTTTTTTATAGCGTTACATTCGCGCATCACATTCATTATCAATGGATTGCCAGTCGTTAAATTTTTCCAGGCCGCCCCTGGCCTTCCAGAAGTATACTTTTTTTATACGTGGTTCTTTTTATAAGCCATAAAATCCTGCACCAGTTTTTCAATTTGTTCGAACTCCAGCAGGAACCCATCATGCCCATACAACGAGGAAATGGATCGGAAGGAGGCTCCGGGTATCCCGTCTGCCAAAAATTGTTGTTCGGACAAGGGAAAAAGGATATCCGATTCAATACCTATGACCAATGACTTTGCACGGATCTTTTGCAGCGCTTTTTCCAAACCGCCCCTTCCCCTCCCTGTGTCATGGGAGTCCATACTTAGGCTTAGCTGGTAATAACTGAATGGTGAAAAACGGTCAGCCAGTTTGTCGCCCTGGTACCGTTGATAAGAGGCAGCTCCATTTCTGCCCTTTAACGCTGGTGTTTCCGTCACATAGGACTCGTCCCGGGGTTGCAGCATACCATAGGTCTCATAATTCCGGTACGAAAGTAAAGCCGATGACCGCGCTGCCTTCATTCCTTCCATCCCTGCCGTATCTTTTCTTTCTTTCCAGGTACTGTCTGCTTCGATGGCCATTCTTTGTGCGGTATTAAAAGCGATTCCCCAGGGAGAGTGCCGGGCATTGGTAGCGATAGGAAAGATGAATGTAAAAAGGTCAGGTTCCTCAATGGCCCATTCCAGCAGTTGTTGTCCCCCCATACTTCCTCCGATGCCGGCATAGATCTTACGGATACCCAGCGATTTCCGTAAAGGTTGATAGGTGCGGATCATATCTCTTGTCGTAAACAGGGGGAAATCGTGATAATAGGGTTCCATAGTGAGCGGGTCCGTATCCAGCGGATTAATGCTTCCGTAACAGCTTCCCGGCATATTCACACAAACGATAAAATAGCGGGCAGGGTCAAAAAGTTTGCCTGTTCCGATCAAACCGGGCCACCATTGAACGGGGTCGCTGTTTGCCGTCAGCGCATGGAACACCCATATGGCGTTGTCTCCTGAATCGTTCAGTTTTCCGTAAGTAGTATAATCCAGGTGCCAGGCCGGCAGCGTCGCGCCGGATTCCAATCCGAAGGGTTCGTTCTTTTTGAATACCATATGTTAAGAACGACGACCAGCCTGTTAAACAGGCAGGCCGTCGAATTGATCGAATGAATGGTTAAAGACCTTAATTCTGATACAGGAATATTAATGGTGACACCAGACTGGTTATACCAGTTCTTTCGCGAAGACTTTTTCAAAAGCCTGTTCGAAATCTGCCTTAATATCCTCAATATGCTCGATACCTGTACTGATCCTGATCTGGTTGGGCTGAACCCCGGCTTCGACCTGTTCGGCTTCGCTTAACTGCTCATGAGTCGTGGAAGAAGGGTGGATTACCAGGGTCTTCGCATCTCCTACATTGGCCAGATGGCTTGCCAGTTTCAGGGAGTCGATGAACTTACTGGCATTATCCTTTCCGCTTCGTTTACCATCGCCTTTGATGCCGAAGTTAAGAATGCCGCCAAACCCGTTCTTTAAATATTTTGACGCCAGTTGATGATAAGGGCTGCTTTTCAGGCCAGGGTATTGCACGAATTCGACCTGGGGATGACTTTCCAGCCATTGGGCCAGGACGAGCGCATTATCCACATGGCGTTGTACCCTCAGGGATAAGGTCTCCAGGCCCTGAAGGAGCAGGAATGAATTAAACGGCCCTTGTGATGGCCCGAAATCACGCAGCCCTTCGACTCTTGCCCGAATGGCAAATGCGATATTGGGCAGGCCCAGGGGATTACCTTCGCCGAAAACTTCCCAGAACTTAAGACCGTGATATCCTTCGGAAGGTTCTGTGAAGGCGGGGAACTTTCCGTTGCCCCAGTTATAATTTCCACCGTCCACAATCACGCCGCCGATGGTTGTGCCATGACCTCCGATCCATTTGGTGGCGGATTCAACGACGACATTTGCGCCCCATTCGATCGGGCTGAACAGGTAACCTCCGGCGCCGAAGGTATTATCGACGATCAGGGGAAGATCATATTCTTTGGCCAGATCTGCGAATTTGGCAAAGTCAGGAATATTGAGCCGGGGATTGCCGATCGTTTCCAGGTAAATCGCCTTGGTATTCTTGTCGATATGTTTTACAAAGCTTTCTACATTGTCTCCATCGGCGAAGCGGGCTTCGATTCCCAGGCGTTTGAACGCTACTTTGAATTGATTATGGGTGCCGCCATAGAGATAAGTAGTGGTTACGAAATTGTCTCCGACTTGTAGGATATTGTTCAGGGCAAGGAACTGGGCGGCTTGTCCCGAAGCTGTGGCTAGAGCCGCCACCCCGCCTTCCAGGGCGGCGATGCGTTGTTCAAACACATCGGTAGTGGGGTTCATTATCCGCGTATAGATATTACCGAAAGCCCTTAAGCCGAACAGGTTGGCCGCGTGTTCGGAATTATCGAATCCATAGGAAGTGGTTTGATAGATAGGAACGGCCCTTGATTTGGTGGTAGGGTCGATTTGTTGACCGGCATGTAATTGAAGAGTTTCAAAACGATGCTTGCTCATAAAATTTTTTTTTAAAGTTGAGTGATAAGTTTTTTTGCCGTCTTTTATTAGTTGTTGTACTCTATAAAAGTAGTCGACATTTTTATAAAGCAGCCTTGTTTTTGCCGGTATTTTCCCTGGGACGGGGGGATTCCTTTATCCGGCAGGATCCAGCCATTGTACGGTTGATCCCATTGTTCCAAAGGTAATTTCCCCGTCGTTTATGCCAGGACCTTCTCCACGGTCTTTGTTTCCAAACCGGCCTTTATTTTGCTGACGTCCACGATTTTATCAAGGGCCTGTTGCAGGTCTTCCAGCAAATCTTCGGTGTCTTCCAGACCGGCAGAAAGGCGAATCAGGCTATCTGTTACCCCCGCAGCCTGTCTTTTGGCCGCAGGTATGGTCTTGTGGGTCATCGTCGCCGGATGGGAGATCAGGCTCTTGATACCGCCCAGGCTCTCGGCCAGTTTGAACAGGCCGGTAGAGGTTACGAAGGAAATCGCTGCCCCTTCCGTGTCGTTTTTCAGACTGAATGAAACGATACCGCCGAATCCTTTTGCCTGTCTGCGTGCAATAGCATGACCGGGATGATCCTTCAGGCCGGGGTAATATACTTTATCGACGGCAGGATGGCCGGTGAGGAATTCCGCAATGGCCTGTGCGCTGGCGCTATGCTGCCGGATACGCAGGTGCAGGGTCTCTATACCACGGATCAGCAGCCAGCTGTCGAACGGGCCGAGGATATTTCCGCAGGCGTTCTGATAGAACTTTATCTTTTGTCCCAGTTCAGGATCTTTGGTCACCACCAGGCCGGCGATCAGATCGCTATGGCCTCCCAGGTATTTGGTTCCCGAATGAACTACAATATCAGCTCCCAGCGAAAGAGGTTTTTGAAGGGCGGGTGAAGCAAAAGTATTATCCACGCAAAGTAAACATCGGTGAGCCCTGGCAATTTTCGCGATCGCTTCGATATCGGAGATCTTCAGCGTTGGGTTGGTGGGCGTTTCAATCCAGATCAGCTTTGTTTTTGGGGTAAGGGCATTAAAAATGTTTTCCGGATTCGTAGCATCCACATAGGTTACGCTGATCCCGAACTTACGGTAGACCTGTTCGAAAAGCCGGAAAGCGCCGCCGTAGATATCGTCGACTGCAATGATCTCATCGCCTGTTTCCAGTAATTTCACCACAGCGTCGATAGCCGCCAGCCCGCTTCCGAAAGCCAGGCCTGTACTGCCATTCTCCAATTGGGCGATAAGGGATTCCAGCGTTGCGCGTGTAGGGTTCCCGGAGCGGGCATAGTCATACCCTTTGTTTACGCCGGGTGATTCCTGAACAAAGGTGGACGTCTGGTAAATAGGAACGGAAATTGCGCCGGTTAAAGGATCTACAGGAATACTGTGAATGAGTTGAGTGGTCGGTTGCATAATTTGGCTCTCCTGATTTCTCTCTGACGAGAGTGTTTTGTTTTTAAATAGTGATTCAATCGATCACTCTTATAAGAAACCAGCAAATAAGCATCAGGAGAGTCTTTCTTTTTTTGCTTCACCCTTTTTCGGAACCTGTGGTTGTTCCTGCCCTCCCTTTAGGAGGGTGGTGGGTAAATAAAAAAACTCTTCTGATAGTCAGAAGAGCTTTGCATATAGTGTAGTGGTATACTATTGTCAAGGCGGAATCTGACTTATCTGTCCCGATATTCCATCGGGATGGAGTTGGCACCTTACTTTCAGTTTGTTAATTACAAACATCAGCAGGTTGTCAAGGCTTCTTCGGGCCATTTCCCTCAGCCTTTCTTGATAAGAGATGTACTAAGAACTGGTGCAAAGATATAAATCCTTATTCCATATTTCCAAATCTTAGCCGGTTAATTTTAAAAATAATCTACTAACCTTGTAGACTTTTAGCCGGCACCTGCCCTTCCCTTTCTCCTTCTTCGCCCTTTCCTTCCCTTCGCTGCCCTCGCACATGCCTTGTCCTTCCCACGCCTTTCCTACGTCCCCCCCTTGTCCTCCCCTTGTCCTTCCTATTTGGTTCAAGACAGGCCGGCAGCGAAATGGTTTAAATTTTTTATGAATTGATTTACAGGCAAATACAGCTGTTTTTGGAAGAAAAAACCTCATGGATTAACGGACAGATAACCCATTTTGGAACGGTTTTTGAAACCCTATGCCCATACGATGAGGGATATCTACCTAAAAATTCACTAATATGAAAATGGTAACTAAATGGTCTGCTGCCTTCGGCGGCATAACTGCCCTCATTTTGTTCTTTGCCTGTAATAAAAGCAATTCTTCGGGATCCAACCCCAATATTCCGGCCGGGAAATCCCAGGTATCCGTTTTTTTAATGGATGATCCGATCCAGTTCACAAAAGTTTTGATTGATATCCGGCAGGTAGTCGTATTGATCGATACTGCATCCAAACAGACAGAAGGGGATGAGGATGATCAATGGGATGATAATTTTTGCGGTCGTCACCGGAATCAGGATAATAAATCGGTCATTTGGGATACCCTTTCCATCAAGCCGGGAGTATATGATCTTTTGCAGCTCCGGAATGGAGCCGATACCTTATTGGCATCAGGGCAGTTTCCCAGTGGAAAGATCCTGAAAGTGAAGATCACATTAGGTTCTGATAATACTGTTTATACAGACAGTACCACGTTCTATCCGTTGGAGGTCTTCGGCCCGCATCCCTATTTTACGATCAATGTACGCAGGGAAAACGTTTCCTCCGTTGCCAGCAATGATTTCAAGCTCTGGCTCGATTTCAACCTGGCAAGATCGGTTTTCTTCTGGAACGGAACCTATCTGCTTAAACCCTATATCACAGTATTCAACGATGTGCAGAAAGCAAAAATACAGGGTCGGGTAGATCCCGATCATTCGGTTGCGCTGATCACCGCTTTTACGACTACCGATACTTTATATGCTATTCCGAACTGGGATGGAAAATACCTGTTCAGAGGAGTGCCGGCAGGAACCTATTCTCTGAATTTCAAAGGATTATTCGGATACAAGGATACGACGATCAGTAATATAGTAGTCGATTCCATGAAAGTGGTTCAGGTACCTACCGTTAAGCTTCATAAATAAATAGCTAAAGAGCTTTATCCATAATCATTACCAACCAATCCTATAGCGGGGCTGACTAAAAAGGTCAGCCCCGCTTTTTTTTCAAAATTATACCTTGACCGTTTTCCATTTTCCTTTTTTGAAATAATACCAGCTAACGATGGCGATCAGCATTTCTGCAGCCGGTATCGCAATAAATGCCCCTGTTGCTTTCATATCCAGACCCTTGGACAGGTAATAGGCCAGTGGGGTTTGGAACAACCAGAAACAAACAAAATTGATAACGGTGGGGGTCCGGGTATCCCCGGCCCCATTCAGCGCCTGTGTCATCACCATGGCAACTCCGTAAAAAATAAAACCGGATCCGATTATCTTCAACGCCATCGAACCTGTTTTTATGATAGCCTGATCCGATGTAAAAAAACCGATGATCGGGGTGGAAAAAGCCAGGAAGAGAATCATGACGAAACTCATCAGGAGCGCACTGTATTTTGCCGTGAGCAAAACACTTTTTTCCGCTCTTTCAATTTTTCCCGCGCCAAGATTTTGTCCCACTAAAGTGGCGGCAGCGTTACTGAGCCCCCATGCAGGTAAGATAAAAAAAACAAAATTCCGGAATGCGATCTGATATCCCGCAGATGCCGTGGTACCGCCGGTTTCGGCAACCAGCCTGGTAAGCACGATCCAACTTCCGCTTGCGATTATGAACTGAATGGTAGCCGGCCATCCTATCCGGATAATGGATTGGATGATCTCCTTTTGAAACCTGAAATAACGGCTGTGGAATTTTAAGATCCCGCTTCCTTTGAATAAATGATAACATTGATAAAGTACGCCCGAACTTCTGCCGATAAGCGTTGACATAGCCGCCCCTTTCAATCCGAAGAAATGAATAAAGACCGGGCACAGGATGATATTGAGGATGCTGGCTATCCAAAGGCTTTTCATGGCCATGGCTGCATTGCCTGCCCCCCGGAAGATCCCGTTGATCAGGAACAGGAGAATGATGACCAGGCAACCTCCCAGGGTAATGCGGGTGAAGATGGTTCCTTCGGCTATCACTTCCGGGCTTGCTCCCATAAGTCTGAGGATATCCCCGGCAAAAATAATTCCGGGAATGCTCAACAGCAGCGTTACCAAAAAGGCGATAATCAGGGATTGGGCGCCGGCGTGGGCTGCGTCTGCGGGATTCTTTTCGCCGATCCTTCTGGCGACAATGGCCGTTGCAGCTGTACTGAGCCCGATGGCCATGGAATAGACGATGGTTACCGCTGATTCGGTAAGACCAACCGTAGCAATGGCATTCTGCCCTAATTTGCTTACGAAAAAAATATCCACCACAGCAAAAACGCTTTCCAGGCTTAGCTCAAGGATCATTGGTACAGCCAGCAGAAAAACGGCCTTGCGGATACTCCCTTCCGTATAATCCTGCTGTTCTCCGTTGAGGGATAAACGGATGGCATTAAAAATGCGGGTAACGGGTCCTGCGGTTGGTTGTTTTTCCATTTTCTGATGATTTCCAATCAAGTGTATAAGAATGAAGCTGTTAAAAAAATGAATCCGTTAAAATAGGGCTGTTATTATTTGAAGGTCAAATATAGGCAGGGTTCAGCGTTCTCAGGAGCCGTGAATATGACATTCTGAGGGGTGGATTGCGACGGGAACGCTGGGAATGGCTCCAATTTTCCTGATCATACTTAGGTAATCTGCAAACCTTCTCTGCATTCCAAATGTTGTTCTTACCTTAGTAACTTATTTAGCAAAATCTATTTAGCAATTTAGCGTTTTGTTTGCCCGATTTTGTTGATTGGATTCCGAAAAGGATTAAAAACAAAGGAATATTGACCTATGGCGACATCAGGAAAGAAGGCTGCAACAACGTCCGCAGTAATGACGACCTCAGCAGTAAAAGGATCAGTGACGAAGAAACCGGCAGCTATTATCACGAAAACAACAGGAACGGAAATAGCCGATGATTTCCCCGAAGGGGACCAGATCGAAGTATTTGGAGCCCGTGTACATAACTTGAAGAATATCGATATCCGGATACCTAAGAATCAATTGGTTGTGATCACAGGTATCAGCGGCAGCGGTAAATCTTCCCTGGCCTTCGATACGATCTACGCAGAAGGCCAGCGGCGTTACATGGAAAGTTTTGGCGCCTATGCCCGTCAATTCATAGGTGATATGGAAAGACCGGATGTGGACAAGATAACCGGTCTGAGCCCTGTTATCTCTATCGAACAAAAAACCACCAATAAAAACCCCCGCAGTACGGTAGGAACCGTGACGGAGATCTATGATTTTCTTCGGCTGCTTTATGCCCGGATAGGGGATGCCTTTTCCTATAATACAGGCAAAAAGATGATTAAGTTCAGCGAGGAGGAGATTGTCGAGAACGTATATAAAAAATTTAAAAATAAAAAAATTTCCATACTGGCCCCCCTGGTTCGTGGCCGCAAGGGGCATTACCGGGAGTTATTCGAGGATATCCGGAAAAAGGGCTATCTGAAAGTAAGGGTTGACGGGGAAGTAAAGGACCTGGTTGCTAAAATGCAGGTCGACCGGTACAAGATCCATGATATAGAAGTAGTGATCGACCGGATGGCCGCAACGGAAGATATGAAGGTGCGTCTGAGTCAAAGTGTACAAAAAGCCCTTCAGATGGGAAAGGATCTGCTCTTCCTGCTCCTCAATGACGATAACCGGCTTATCCAGTATAGCAAACAGTTGATGTGCGAAGACAGCGGGATCAGTTATGAGGAACCTTCGCCTAATACCTTTTCCTTTAATTCCCCTTATGGAGCCTGTCCCGTCTGCAAGGGCTTAGGGGTGGTTTACCAGGTAAGTATGGATGGGATCATTCCCGATCCCTCCAAAAGCATTAATGAAGGTGCTATAGCACCCCTTGGAGAAGAAAGAGAATCCTATGTTTTCAAACAGGTTCAGGCTCTGTCGAAAAAGAACAAATTCAGCCTGGATACTCCTGTCAAAGACATGCCCAAAAAGGCGTTGAACCTGGTCCTTTATGGCAACGAGACGGGAAATACGGAGGTCAATCTGGACTTTGAAGAGGCAACGGCCAAGGGAGAGACCTATGCCACCGAATATGAAGGACTGGTCAATCAATTGAAAAGATGGTTTGCTGGTGGTACCTCGGATGCGCTCCGGGAATGGGTAGAGAAATTCATGGAGCTAAAGACCTGCGAAACCTGCAATGGCGCCCGCCTTAAAAAAGAAAGTCTGTATTTCCGGGTGGGGGAAAAAAATATTTCCGAATTAAGCGCCATGAACCTGGATCACCTGCTTCAATGGTTTGGCAATATTGAAAAAAAGCTGAGCATTAAACAGAACACGATCGCCAAAGATATTCTGAAGGAAATCCGTGAACGGCTTCAGTTTATGCTGGACGTAGGGCTAACCTACCTCACTTTAAACCGGTCTTCCCGTACGCTCAGCGGCGGCGAATCCCAGCGGATACGCCTGGCCACCCAGATTGGTTCGCAATTGCAGGGGATTACCTATATCCTGGACGAGCCGAGCATCGGTCTGCATCAACGGGATAATCAACGGCTTATCGTCGCTTTGCAGAATTTGAGGGATATAGGTAACAGTGTGATTGTTGTAGAACACGACAAGGATATCATGATGGCTGCCGACTACCTGGTGGATATAGGTCCCAAGGCAGGTTTTCATGGAGGCAGGATCGTGGCCCAGGGCCGTCCTCCTGCTTTGCTGAAACTCGATACCCTTACCTCCTCCTATCTGAACGGGCATCGTAAAATTGAAGTTCCGGCAGAAAGAAGAAAAGGGAGTGGGAAATTCCTGGAATTGAAAGGCGCTAAAGGAAATAACCTCAAAAATGTGGATGCGAAATTTCCCCTGGGAAAATTCATTGTCGTGACAGGAGTGAGCGGCAGCGGTAAATCCACGCTTATCAACGAAACACTGTATCCGCTCCTGAGCAAACATGCCTATGGTTCGAGGATGCCCATACTGGAATACAAGAGTATAAAAGGATTGGAAAATATAGATAAGGTGATCGAGATAGATCAGTCTCCTATCGGGCGTACCCCGCGAAGCAATCCTGCTACCTATTGCGGATTCTTCACGGATATACGTACTCTTTTCGCTTCCGTTCCGGAAGCTAAGATCAGGGGATATAATGCAGGCCGCTTTTCCTTCAATGTTAAGAGCGGGCGTTGCGAAGTTTGCGAGGGAGGAGGTATGCGGGTCATTGAAATGAATTTTTTACCCGATGTTTATGTCCATTGCGAAAAATGTAATGGCCGGCGTTATAACCGGGAAACACTGGAAATCCGGTACAAAGGAAAATCCATCAGCGATGTATTGGATATGACGGTTGAGGAAGCCGTGGAGTTTTTCCAGAATGTCCCTTATATCTACCGGAAGATCAAAGTCCTGGAAGAAGTGGGTCTGGGTTATATCACCCTGGGTCAGTCGGCAGTCACGCTGAGCGGAGGAGAGGCGCAGCGGGTAAAATTAGGGACGGAGCTGGGGAAAAGAGATACCGGAAAAACCTTTTATATATTGGATGAGCCAACTACGGGTCTTCATTTTGAAGACATCCGGCATCTGCTGGATGTCCTGAATAAGCTGGTCGACAGAGGTAACAGCGTGCTCGTGATCGAACATAACCTGGATGTGATAAAGGTCGCTGATCATATTATCGATCTGGGGCCTGAAGGGGGAGATGGAGGCGGCCGGATCTTGTTCGAAGGAGTTCCGGAAGATCTTGTAAAGAACAAGGAAAGTTTTACGGCTGCATTTCTGAAAACAGAATTGGAATTGTGATTTTTCCGGCAATTTGACAACCACCCGATAAGGTAACAACAGCAAGTAGTATAAGAAAGAGATAAATTATATGGAAAGAGTGTTAATAGACATGGATGAAGTGATCGCGGACCCGATGGGAGAGATGATTGAATGGTACAGGAAAAATTACGGGCTGGACGTGGATTGGGATAAGATGTTGGTGGGTTCCTGGTTAAAAGGTTTTCCGGAACAGCATCAGGGACTGGTCCGGGAAAGATTGCTGGCTCCCGGTTTTTTTCGTAACCTGCCTGTCATGGAAGACAGCGTGGACATATTGCGGCAAATGAACGAACGGTATGAAGAGTTCATCGTTTCGGCGGCCATGGAATTCCCTAATTCGCTAAAGGACAAGCTGGAATGGCTGCTTGAACATTTCCCTTTTTTTACCTGGAAACAATTAACCTTATGCGGCAGCAAGGATCTGGTATATGGGGATTATATGATCGACGATCATGTCAAAAATCTGAGCAACTTTAAAGGCAAACAATACCTCTTTACTGCTGCCCACAATCTTGAAATTACCGGGTATGACCGGATCAATAACTGGAAGGACGCCGCAGATATTTTTTTGCGGTAATTTTTTCTACGGGTACAGTACTGCCTCTTAACACCTGTAAGGAATGTCGAAAACCCATTTGACAAGTCTTCAGGAGGGAAGATTTAATCTTTTTAAGACCTTCTGTTTGAATATTCCACCCAAGGGGATCTGTTGCTTGCCGATTTCAATAATGTTCCCTTGAATGGCGGTAACAGCATTCAATGCGATCATATACGAACGGTGGGTCCGGATAAACTTTTCCGCAGGCAACAGCTCCTCGATCAGCTTTAAATGCGAGCCAACCAACATGGTCCTATGTTCGGGCACAGTATTATTTTTTAAATAGATCTTTGAAAAGTCTTTTAATGCTTCCACATATAAGATATCGTCCAGCATCACTTTTACCATCCGGCTATCCTGCCTGAAAAATACGTGATCCACCACTTTCGGTGGCAATCGCTCTTCTTTGGGAGGAATTCCCATTTTCTTCATGTCCATATGCTCCAGGGAAGGCAAGGCAAGCAGATTTTGTGCCTTTTCGGCGGCCTGTAAAAACCTTTCTTCCGTTACCGGTTTCAGCAGGTAGTCCACTACGCCCAGATCGAACGCATTTACGGCATATTGCGCATGAGCCGTTGTAAAAATGATCAGGGGTGGATTTTTGAGAGAGCGTAAAAAGTCTAATCCCGAAAGGAGGGGCATTTCAATATCGAGGAAAAGGATATCGATGGTTTCACGGCACAAGGCCTCATAAGCCTCTGCGGCGCTCATACAAACCTTCGAAATCTCCCAGTTTTCAAGCCTGCTCACATAAGTTTGAATAAGGTCCCTGGCCAGGGGTTCGTCGTCTACTATGATACAATGAATGGTCCTCATGACAGTATGAAACTTAGTTTCAGGATAAAAATATTATTCATAGTCGTTAGTTCCCAGGAATGATTGTCCGGATAATAATACTGGAGCCTCTTTTGCATGTTCTGAAGTCCTATTCCTCCCGGCCGGCCAGGTTTGCGGGGATCGAAACTATTCTCCATGGTTAAGGAAAGCTGATTGCCTGCCAGCTGTAAGTCCATACTGATATAACTGTTTGGCAAATGATCCGCAGAATATTTAAAGGCATTCTCGAAGGCAGGCATAAAAAGCAGGGGAGGAATAAAGTAAGGACCACTGGCAGCCCCTCCGTAAAGAGAAGTAGCCCTGGAAGCCTCGTTGGTAGCCGGAGAATCAAAATCTTCCGGGTAAGTGAATTCCACCCTGGTTTGATTGAGCCGTAGCTTTTCCAGTTCAATATAGTCTTTTAATAACCGGATCTCTTTTTCCAATGAGGTTTTATCTTCATTGCATTCATATAAAGCAAACCGCATAAAGCCGGACAGTCTTGCAATGGTTGCTGCAGCCTCTTCCTTTTTATCATGTATTACCAGGGAATAGATATTGTTTAACGTATTGAAAAGGAAATGTGGATTCACCTGCGCTTTTAGAAAATTGAATTCCAGCTGTAGGTTATCTTTTGCCAATTGTAATTGCTGTACGGTCTGCCGGAAATAACTGCGTCCGGTCTTTAGCGCAATGGGAAGGCTTAGGAAAATCAATAGTTCGTACAATAGCCCTAAGGAGAACAGGCGGGACATAATGATGCCCGAGACGGGGCCTTGTAAATAGTGATAATATACCGGCTGATTTTTCATCAACTGAGATGCACAATCCCGGCATTCCCGGAATATAGATTTGTCTCCATAGGAATCTGCACAGGCATAAAAGAAGATCAACAGGACAAGGGCCAGACTACCCCGGACATATCTTTTTTTTAATAAAAGAGACGGAAAAATAAAATACATTAAGGTGTAATAAAATGTGGCCAGGATCAGGGTGCTTTTGATGGCGACCAGCCAGGTGGCTGGAGTAGTGGAATACCCATTAAAGGAGATCGTGCTGAAATAGTAACCGCTGCCAAAAATAAATGACCAGAATAAGACATGTGCGCCCGCGCGCATTTTTGGGTTGCTGTAGCTTTTATCGAGTATGCTTTTCCATTGCATCGATAAAACTAATAATTTTTAGCCTTATCGTAATAAATACCGATCAAGCCCTGCTTTCTGCCAATGAAAACGGCTTTTCAGGGAATAAATGCATTCGCGGTGGATACCAACAGGCGGCAGCAGGGAGTGATCAATAAAATCTTTGTTTAAAGGGTAATCTAAAATAGGGAACGGATCAGGTTTGTTCAACCTGCGGATATTCGGATTTTACTAATTTCCCTGCGTGCCTGGTGGTTATACGTTGTACGGATTATTAAGCTTTTTTTTGCCTGGCCTTTGCCAGCCTTTGCCATGCCTTTCCCATGGTTTTACCGGACATTTAATTGCCCGGTCTCGATCCGGTCATCATTGCTGAAAACCTGGAACAGATAATTTCCTTCGGTTATATTGGTCAGGACAGTTGTTTCATGATTGCGGATACTGGCCTGATGGACCAGTTTGCCGTCCATATCGAACAGGTACAATTGATATACCTTCCTTTCTTCCCCATCGGCGGAAAAGAAAAGTACCTGCTGGTTGGCATCAGGATATAACCTGACTTTATTTTTTTTGCTGGTTTTTGACTTGTTGACCAGGATACTATGTACAGTATCCGGGACAAGGCCGGCCCGGGCCGCTGTTTGAACGGGTGTTTCCGATGCAAACAAGGATAAATTCAGCGCCATGGAAAGGCTCAGGGCGGTCAGGCCATAGAGCGCTTTCGGAAATCGGGACGTTTTCTTGCAGAGTACAGTTTTATTCATAAGCACCTGTTGACATTGATATATTATATCAATAAAAAAGTAGGGTACGGATCAACAACAACTAAAAACGATCGATCAACAACTAAAACTATCTTTTACTGGTTCGGAAAATCAGTATAATCACTTTTCCTTCAGTTAATAATTCCCTTTCTTTAAACCTTTATAAAATTAGAATCTCAACAACGGGCAATGGGTTGAATTTCTCCAACGTTCAGCGCTTCCCCCGTTTATGCGAAACCCAATCTTGAAGCCTGCTGTGAAATAAGCATCGTTCTGTTTAGGATCACCTCTTTTATTGTCGGGCTGATAACCGGCACCGGGGGTGTTCTTAAGCGGGCTTTTATTGGCCATGGCCTTTGCCATTACAGCCTGCGATGGCGTAAGATATTTGTCGAACAAAGTGGGGTCGACAAATCTTGTGCTTACGTCATCTATATAATCGGTAAAGGTCTTTCGATGAATGATCTCGAAAGAGACGTTCACGTTTTCACTGAAATAATATTTGATACCTACACCCATCGGGATATTTAATTGTGTCAGGGCGTAGTTCTTTCGAGTCGGGAATTCGGGGAATCCTTCGCCTTCTGTATGCAAAGGCTTCAGGTCGACCCAGTTGACATCTCCGTTAGCGTCCCTGTAACTTCCCTGTGGATTAAAATGGAAAGCGCCCAGCCCGATCACTCCATAAGGTCTGAGACGGCCTGTAACATCCTCCGGGTCTTCTTCCAGGAATACGGTCGGATAAAATTCCGCCATCAGGGTGCCTTCTATAATTTTAGACCGGAAATCAAGGTTTCTGGCGAGACGTGTTTCTTCATCTCCTCCTTTACCCTTAATGATGGCATCGTCTCCTTCTATACTACCATAATTCAGAGATAGCCGCAAACCCAGCCATGGAGCGGGGTACGCTGTCACGTAGGCGCCAAAGGCCAGCTTGGTCGTACCCATATTGTAGTCCTTGATAAAGGTGGTTCCTTTTCCTGCGTGCCCCCCAAGGTCACCAAGAAAGACAATGGGCCCTACGGTAATACCGGCCTCTGTCGTGTTTTTGTAATCATCCTGACTGTGAGATGGGAAATGCATGGATAGAGTTACTACCAGCAAGAACAAACACTTCCACAACAAGGAGTGTAGACTCTGTTTCATGAATATTAGATTTTAGTTTTCCGATGGTTTGGATTCCAGCGCTTTTAAATAAAAGGACCGGGTCTCTTACAAGAAACGAAAAATAGGGTTTTAATTGTGCATCAAAACCCAACTAATTTATCCACAAAATTCCCAATTGAGGAATTACAGAACCTGCATTAGGAGATCTACTTTGTTCGTAGGAAATTATACTTAACAGGCTGGTGTAAATCTACTTAGTGTTTTACGGGAGGAGCATTTCAATATGCTCGATTCCATCTTCCAGGTAGATGGCGCCGGTTTCAAGGAAGCCAAAAGATTCATAAAAATTCTTCAGGTAATATTGTGCGCCGATCCGTATAACCGTCTTTCCGTTAAGGCCGTATGCTGTTTCAATGGCTTTTTGCACCAAGGTTTTGCCTATACCGTGTCTTCTTGCTTTTGGGGAAGTTACGATGCGGCCTATAGAAGATTCGGCATAGGAAATCCCCGCAGGAACGATACGTGCGTAAGCAAGCAATTTTCCGGAGGCCCAATACATTAAATGATGAGAAGATTGGTCTTTATTATCTGCATCCTGAAAAACACAATTTTGTTCTACCACAAATACTTCGTTGCGTAGCTGCATTATCGCATAAAGCTCTGCAGGCGTCAGGTCTTCGAATTTTTTTGAAGTCCAGTTCATATATTAATACCCATATTTTTCCTTCCACAAACCCTTCAGGAATTTCCGCAGTTCCTCTTCTCTGGCATTTTTTCCAGGATCGTAAAATTTTGTACCGGCGATCTCTTTGGGCAAAAATTCCTGCAGTGAAAAATTGCCTTCATAACTATGACTGTATTGATAGCCTTTTCCATAATCGAGGTTCTTCATCAGTTTAGTGGGTGCATTCCGGATATGGAGAGGGACAGGCAGATCCCCGTGCTGGCGGACGGCAGACTGCGCAGCCCCTATAGCTGTCGTTGCGGCGTTGCTTTTGGGTGAGGAGGCCAGATAGGTTACACATTGGGACAAGATAAGATTTGATTCCGGGTAACCGATCTTGTTCACGGCGTCGAAACTTGCATTGGCGAGCAGAAGAGCGTTGGGATTGGCATTACCGATGTCCTCGCTTGCCAGGATCAGGAGACGGCGGGCGATGAACTTTACATCCTCTCCGCCTTCTATCATCCTAGCAAGCCAATACAAGGCTGCATTGGGATCGCTGCCGCGAATGGATTTGATAAAAGCGGAAATAATATCATAATGCTGTTCCCCGCTCTTGTCATAAAGGGCGACACGTTGCTGGGCGATTTCCATCACTTTTTCATCGGTGATCACGGCTTCTTTGCCTGCAGCATTACATACCACCTCCAGCAGGTTCAATAATTTGCGGGCATCTCCTCCGGAAATATTGATCAGGGCGCCTGTTTCTTTCAGTTCGATGTTTTCCTTGCTGAGTATTTCATCATCCTTCAGGGCGTGGAGTAATAGTTGGTTCAGATCCTTGTCATCGAGGGCCTTTAATACATAGACCTGGCAACGGCTGAGCAGGGCGCTGTTGACTTCGAAGGAAGGGTTCTCGGTGGTGGCGCCTATCAGGGTAACGATCCCTTTTTCAACTGCCCCCAATAAGGCATCCTGCTGGCCTTTGTTGAATCGATGGATTTCGTCGATGAATAAAATGGCCTTTTCTTTATTCCTGGCTTCTGCGATGACTTCCCGAACTTCCTTAACACCGGCAGAAATGGCGCTAAGCGTATAAAAAGGAACGTTAAGGGAATTGGCGATAATTCCGGCGATAGTCGTTTTGCCGGTCCCCGGAGGGCCCCAAAGGATCATGGAAGGCGGTTTGCCGTGTTCGATAGACGTACGTAAAACACTACCTTTGCCGGTCAAATGCTGCTGCCCGACCAGTTGATCGAGCGTTTGAGGACGAAGCCGCTCTGCCAGTGGTGCTTGTGAAGATAACATAAAGAATATTAAACGTAAATAGGACAACAAGTTACCCTTTTTCCTGTTTTAATTCAAAACGCTCCAATATGGTGCAATTCCCTTCGTTCAGGCGGGTATTTTCATTCGGACAGACATTTTGGGTGTTGGGGCTGCTCCTGCTTGTTACAGGGTGCAGGCCTGGTATCAGGCAGAAAAGAATAGCCGGACAAAGACTAAAATTATCAGGAATTGAGAATTATGCCATTAACCGGCCAGGGGTAGTTATGATCCGAACAGAGTATTCCGCCAATGTGTACGTCAATAATATGAAAATGGATAATAAAGCATTCAATGCTTTGTTGGAATCCATTCAACGGCTGGATAGGGAAGGGGGGATTCCTGCTGAACAAAAGCTGGACATTGTGCTGAGGGAAATGAACAGTCACCCGGCCCGTTTTTTCCAGACCACCTTCGACTATATTAAACAGCCGATGCAGATAACGGCTACGGGAACCGGCTTCTTTTTAACAGGAGATGGATATGTTGCCACTAATTGTCATTTGATCGAGAGGGAAAGCTCCTTTATCCGCAGACAATTTATCCTATCTGCCTTCCGGCAGATCACCGGGGCGAATATTGCAGCCCTGGAAAGCGCCTGGGCCACAACCTTTACAGAGCTGCAACGCAGTACCCTTTATAACACCTTTGCCTCGGTTTATTCCCGGTTGTTATCCATGGTACTCTATGACCTGAAAAAAAACATTTTTGTAGTTTACCGGAGCGACAGGGAGGACAGGGGGCCTGGGATTGAAGAGAAGGCTGCTACCGTCGTTATAAAAGGCCGGCCAATGCCGGGCAAGGACATTGCTATTGTAAAGATAGATGCCGGCAAGGAAATGCCCGTTCTGCCGGTTTCTGATGCCAGGCTGCCCCGGGTTGGCGAGCAATTGTTCGTTTATGGTTATCCCGGACCTGTCACCAACAATGATTTTGTATCGGTCGAATCGGCCATCGAGCCGACCCTTACGAGTGGAATTGTGAGTGCGCTAAAAAAATCGGTAGGCGGCTGGCCGATCATCCAGATGGACGCGAATATCAATCATGGCAGCAGCGGCGGTCCGGTATGTAATGAACGTGGAGAAGTGATTGGACTGACCACCTTTGGCAGTTTGGAAAATACCGGCGGGCTCGCTGCGGGATTGAATTTTGCCATACCCATCACCATCCTCAATGAATATCTCGATTCTGCGGATATAACGCCCGGGGTGGGTAAGGCCACCGTCCTGTTTTCGGATGCCCTTGCTTTTTTTAACAAACAGCATTTTCGTACTGCCCTTAAAAAATTCGAGGAGGTCCGGCAATTGAATAAAAACTATCCGGGTATATACACCTACATTTCCGATTGCAAGGAGAACCTCGCCAACGGGAACGAACGGGGAGCATGGCCGGTCACACCCGTTCTTTTGGTGGCAGCCGTACTTCTGTCGGCTGTTGGATTCTTATTGTATTCCGTTTCCACGGGCAAGAAAATACCATCGAAGTAACCTGAAGTTGAAAAATACATTCAGGGCGATGGCCAATCCCAGCAATATGACCCAGGATCCCATGGCATAAATATAGTTGATCGTATAATTGATCGTAAATCCTTTGGTACCTGCGGGCAGCTGCTTCTGCATGCCTGTCATGGCTTCCTTTACTTGTAACAGGATATCTCCCGCGTTCAGCAGGGTACCCAGGCCATTGGCTACAAAAGAAACCCCAAAGAAAAGAGCAACAAAACCGACGAACCGGATCCCTGACGGAGTCTGGTTTCCAAGAGGCCGGTCCGGATTCTTCAGGCTCCTTTGTAATTGGAGTGCCGCATAGTTATGCAGCAATATGGACGATAACAGGAATAACAGCACCAGCACCGGGAAACTATGCAGGGCTAAAGCGAATAAAATACCAAAGGTCAACAGGAGACCCCATACTACCAGGTTGAACCAGGTCAGTACGGCAGCAATCTTAGCTATTTTTCTCATCGGAGATTTTTAGGGACAGTTCCGTCAATTGTTTGTCGTCGATCGTTGACGGCGCATCCAACATCACATCGCGACCGCTGTTATTCTTGGGGAACGCAATAAAGTCCCTGATGCTTTCGCTTCCCCCCAGGATGGCACAAAGACGGTCAAACCCGAACGCAATTCCTCCATGGGGTGGCGCTCCGTATTCGAAGGCTCCCAAAAGGAAACCGAACTTGTGCTGGGCTTCTTCGGGACTCATTCCCAGGGCAGCAAACATTTTTTCCTGCAATTCCCGCTGATAGATCCTGATGGATCCGCCTCCGATCTCATTTCCGTTCAACACCATATCGTAGGCATTCGCCTTGATAGTCGAATAGGGGTGTTCCAGGTATTTATCCGCATTCCCGATGAGAGGATTATTGTCGATCATCACACTGATATCTGAAGGTTTGGGCGAAGTAAAAGGGTGATGACGTGCAACCCAGCGGTTATCCTCTTCTGCGTATTCGAACAGCGGGAAATCCAGGACCCACAATAATTTAAATTCGTTTTCCTTGCGCATACCCAGGCGTTTGCCCATTTCCAGGCGGAGCTCGCTCATCGCTTTACGGGTGCGTTCTTCCCGCCCTGCCAGCATAAGGATAAGGTCCCCAGGCAGTGCATTGGCCGCCGTGGCAATGACCTTCAGCCTTTGTGCATCATAAAATTTATCTACGCTGCTTTTCAGGGTGCCATCTGTATTAACCTTAATATAGACCAGTCCCTGCATTCCGATCTGCGGACGTTTGACCCATTCGGTCAATTCGTCGGTTTGTTTGCGGGTGTATTCGCTGCAGCCGGGAACGGCAATGGCCAGGACTGTTTCGGCGTTATCAAATACGCCAAAGCCCGCTCCGTTGATCAGTTCAGCCTGCGCCTGCGCAGTCCCCTCCACCGTAAAAGCCGATTTGAGGTTCAGCAGTTGCATGCCGAACCGGATATCCGGTTTATCGTTCCCGAATTTCCACATAGCTTGTTCCCAGGTCATGCGTTCGACCTTTTCCGTATAATCGATATGTTTTACCTCTTTGAAGATGTATTTGATCAGCCCCTCGAACATAGAAAGAATATCTTCCTGTTCCACAAAACTCATCTCACAGTCGATCTGGGTAAATTCCGGTTGGCGGTCTGCCCGCAAATCTTCATCCCGGAAACATTTTACCACCTGGTAATAACGGTCATAGCCGCTTACCATGAGTAATTGTTTGAAAGTCTGGGGAGATTGGGGCAGCGCATAGAATTGACCCTGGTTCATCCGGGAAGGGACTACGAAGTCCCTGGCACCTTCCGGAGTGGACTTGATCAGGAAGGGGGTCTCCAGGTCCATAAACTGATGCTCATGCAGATAGTTACGGGCAGCCCTGTTCACCTGGTAACGTAATTCCAGGTTCTTTTTTACGGCATTGCGACGAAGATCGAGGTACCGGTATTTCATTCGCAGATCGTCGCCCCCATCAGTATCATCCTGAATAGTGAAGGGTGGGGTGGCGGATTTATTTAAGATCGAGAAGGAATTAACCTTTAATTCAATATCTCCGGTTGGAATATTAGCGTTTTTGTTGCTCCTTTCGTTCACTATGCCTTTTACCTGGAGTACGAATTCGCGCCCCAAGGGGTTCTCTGTCAGTTCCTTATTCAGTTCTTCCCCGAACAACAACTGGGTAATTCCATACCGGTCGCGCAGATCGATAAAAGTGATGCTGCCGAATTTACGGATGGTCTGCACCCAGCCGGCAAGGGTAACGGAGCTGCCGGTCTGGCCTTTTCTTAATTCCCCACAAGTATGTGTTCGATACATTTCTTTACTTTTTTTCGTTTGATTTATTGATTATTGGCCTGCCTTAAAGCTACTTTGGGCTGAGCTCACGAACTGGGCTCCGCCCGGTTTTGATCCTCCCCGGGAGGTGCAAATGTACTTTAAAACCCCGCAGTTTTCATCACAAATCCCTCCATCCGTAAATTTTTGTATTTTACAGGGTTATGTCCAATGAGGCTGCATATATGGTCGTCCTGGTATTGTCCGGAGTATTTTTAGTCCGGCTGATCCAGTATGGATATATGGGTTTTCGAAGAAAAAAGATCAGCCGCGTATATGTGGACAGACAACAGGATTTTGACGCCATTTTGTCCCAGTACAACCCTTATTACAAAAGCATGGATAGTACCGGACGTGAACGGTTTCTGAAAAGGGTGCTGGTTTTCATGGAATTTAAGGAATTTCAATACATTGACATAGAACCGGAAGAGCGGATGCCCCTGTTGATCAGCGCAACAGCCATTCAATTAACCTTCGGGCTGGAAAACTACCTGCTGGATTATTTTAAGACCATTTTTATCCTGAAGAACAACTACCGTTATGGGCTCTATAATGTGCCTTTTGAGGGTCATGTCAGCGAGGAGGGGATCTATTTGTCCTGGAGCAATTTCATCCGGGAATTTATCGATTATTCGGATGGCCAGAACGTAGGTCTGCACGAAATGGCGCATGCTTTAACTTATGTCAACTTTACGGTCAATGAAGGCCGGGATAATGCCTTTCATGAAAAATTCAAGGATTTCTCCACCGTTGCCCGTCCGGTTTTTGAACGGATGCAGGCGGGAGAGGTCACCATATTGGATCCTTACGCCGCCACCAATTACCAGGAATTCTGGGCGGTATGTGTGGAAACCTTTTTTGAACGATCCACTACCTTTAAGAAACAACTCCCCGATCTATATTTTTCCCTTTGCACGCTGCTGAACCAGGACCCGCTGACCCCGGCAAAAGTCAGTACTTTACCCGAGGCTTTTTAAGCCCTTTTTAATAAATAATTTTTCTGTAAATAGTTAACAGTCAATTAGTTGCAAAAATGAACGGAAAACATTTCCCCAATGCTTTTGATTTTTGGAAATTCTTTCTATCTTGTTCCCAATCCGTAATAATTCATTCCTCTTGAGTAAACCCGCCTATAGGTTTTCCACTCTTTTTTGGTTATAGACCATAGCTCCGTATCCAAGGCCAATGTAAGACCCGATTTCAACAATCGATCTTCTCGAAACAAAAAGAAAAATGAGCCTCATGGAAATCATTATTATCTGTTCTTTGGTCCTGGGTGTATTATTACTCAATCATCCTGTTACGGCGCTTGTTCAGAATCTATACTCCCGTTACCAGTTTAAGAAATTCATGGAAACGGAGACCTTTTATCATTCCGTTGTTTCTCAGCATTTTCCCTATTATAACAAATTAGGCCTGGAAGATCAGCGTAAATTTCTGTTCCGGACCTACCAGTTCGAGCAATCCAAGAATTTCCATTATATCCAGGTCAAGGAGATCGCAGAAATGCCGATCCTGGTAAGCGCCACGGCGGTCCAGCTTACTTTTGGCCTGGAGAAGTTCAAGCTTGGCTTTTTTGACGACATCTTTATATTGAGAGATGATTATCATTATGGATTTTACTCCCGCCCGTTCATGGGTCATGTGGATCAGACGGGCATCTATCTTTCCTGGGACAATTTTATCAAGGGGATTACCGGTCAGACGCCCAATTGTAATGTTGGTCTTCATGAAATGGGGCATGCGCTGGCTTATGTGAATTTTGTTACCCAGACAGAGGAAGACAAACATTTCAAGCAGGAGTTTCCCAATTTTTCCAAAGTCGCCCGTCCCATCTTCACGGCTATGCAGGAAGGCAGCAAAAATCTGTTGGGTGAATATGCCGCAACGAATTATCATGAATTCTGGGCCGTGGCGGTGGAAGTATTTTTTGAGAACCCGGCACAATTCAGGAATGACCTCCCGGACCTTTATGAGGCAATGACCAATTTGCTTTTCCAGGATCCTTTGTCATTCGCTGCAGGAAATACAACCCTTATCGCCAGTTGTATCCCCCTGACTGCCACCGGCGCCAGGCCGACGATCGACAGGTCTCTGCTCCGGGTCTTCGACCGGACTAATTAAATCATACTTACTGCTTATTGTTTTTTTATTTGATTTCAGAACCCGGGTTGTCGCCAATCCGGGTTCTGGCTTTTTTATCCCCTCTTTAAAATTCCGGCAAATCTTTGTACATCGGCTTCGGGCAATATGGGTTTTCCGTTGGTAAGGTGTTCTGTTAATTGGTTGGCGAAATAAGGTGCCAGAGAGCAGCCTTTCGTTCCCATTCCGTTCAGGATGCCAATGGCCGGGTAACGGGGATGAAAACCAACAAAAGGTCTTCGCTCCAGGGTAGCTGGCCGGACAGAGGCAATATGGTCGATTATCCTGAAGGGAACCTTTAACCATTCGGTAAGGACAGCTTCTGTTTTTTTCCGGAAGACTTCGGTTGGACCTGAATGTTCAAAGTTCCATTCGTAAGAAGACCCGGCCCAGAACAACCCATCCCGCCAGGGGGCGAGGCTGAGCCCTTTTTTGAACACGATCCCCCGCGCCTGTCCGATGCTTTGCGGTCCGGGGGATCTGTCTGCTAAAGATGATGCTAAAGATGATGCAAAAGGTGACCGGGATACAAGTTCTTTAATGTCCAGGATCAGGGCTTCTCCTTTATTGGGAGCGAAAGGCAGCATCGTAAAAAAAGGGTTGGAAAAACTTTCGGCGCCATCGCAAAAGATAAGTTTTCCGGCGCTTATCTCTTTATATCGAACACCTTTACCTTTTCCCGCCTCCGTTCCTACCCCATCCACGATCAGCGCCTCCAGGTCAAAACGTTCTTCCAGAAGAATACCCCTTTCGAGCATTCTTTTCCGGCAGGCAGCCAGTAATCCGGGCAGGTCGGCTAACCAGCAGGGATTTATCGACCCATAGCCGAAATCGTAACGGAAATACTCGTCCCAGGCATGTTCGTTTGCCGGGAGTTGGAGATACTGCGCATCTTCTTCATATCGTTTAAGAAAGGCAAGACGCATTTGAGGAGTGGGGAAAAAATCAACCACCGTTTGCGGCGCTAAAAAATTTTTACCCAAGGTTTCTCCGATCCTCCGGTAAGCTTCCTGGGCGAAGGGCAATAATTCGTCGATCATCCAGGTTTTTACCATTCGTCTTCCGGTTACCGGATTGATAAGTCCGGCCGCTGCCCTGGATGCCGTGTTCGGCCGGGACTCATCGATCACCAGAAAGGAAACACCTGCCTGTTCCAGCCACCAGCTAAGAAATGTTCCGCAAATGCCCTGTCCAATGATCAATACGTCTGTTTGCATGAAATAGTACTGCGATAAATTGAGGAAAAGTCCAATAGCTTTATCCGTCAAATTTAAGTGGAATGCATAAAAAAAGCCTGGAAATTACTCCAGGCTTTATATAATAGTCCCAAATCCTAATGAAAAACCCAATTAACTCTATACAAATAATATGCCTCGGAATTTACGTTTAAAACTGTTCCCATTTCTGTGGAATGAGGAAATGTTTCGGGAAAATACTTCCTCATTCCCGGCCCGTATTTAAATATTTTATCATTTGTTTGGCAATAATTCGGTAGTTGTATATTGCAGGTTACATGCAAAGTCTTAGGTATTACTTAGCTGCCATCACTGCATTCGTTATCTGGGGATTTTTCAGTTTTGTATTGAAGCCGCTTGGTGATTATGCGTCTTTGGATATTCTTTTTTACAGAGTATTCCTGAGTGCCGCCATTATGTTTATCATAAGTTCGGCATTTAGGGTAAAAACGCTAAAGGCGACGAAGGCTCATTATTTATCGCTACCGAAGGATCAAAAAAATAAATTGATCAGGCAGGTGCTTGGTGGCGGGCTTTTTTTGACGGCCAATTGGTTTTGTTTTATCTACGTGACCAATCATATAAGTGTGAAGGCCGGTTCTTTCGCTTACCTGATCTGCCCGATTCTTACCACCGTACTGGCGTATTTTATCCTGAAAGAACAATTGAATAAATGGCAATGGGTTTCTGTACTGCTGAGCGTAGGCAGCTGTCTGCTGCTTGCCTTTAATAGTTTGAACGATCTTTTATATAGCCTGGCTACAGCCTTATCTTATGCTTTGTACCTGGTCAGCCAGCGAAAAAATTATGGGGTCGATAAATTTTTATTACTGACACTTCAGGTAACGTTTTCCGCCCTGTTATTACTACCCTTTTTCCCGGCTTATCATGGCGTCGTACCCCAGGCTACTAAATTTTATATACTGATCACGGTAATCGCCCTCTTTTTTACCATCTTCCCATTGCTGCTGAACCTATTTGCCTTGAAGGGGCTGAAATCATCAACTGTTGGGATCCTTTTGTATATAAACCCATTAGTTGGTTTTTTTATAGCCGTGACCTATTATCATGAAAAATTGAATGCGGTGCAGGTCACGGCCTATAGTATCATTGCTTTTTCGGTAGTCCTTTTTAATATCAGAGTGCGCCGGGCTTCAAAGTAAAAATCTCCTTTCGCATCCTCTTTTATAGCAATGATGCTTTTATTATGCGTCCAGCTAAGTTCATTGACCATCAGGAACCGTATTTTTGATTTTCTTCGAAAGCATAAAAAAAGCCGGAGATAAATCCGGCCTGAGAATAATCTTCTTATAAGTAGTAAATTATTTATGTTTCTTAAATGACTCAGGTAAACCTACACGAGTTAGAAAGGCACTTGCCTCAGCGTGTTTTTTCATAATAATAGGATCTTTACCGTAATCTCTCATGTTTTTATCAATGGCAATTGGTTGGATCAAATCATTTTTTTTATTTATTTTTTTAACTCCCATAGTCACACAATTTAATAATTAGATTTACAACTTTTTTTGTTTCTGAGCAAGAAGGAACTATAACTCTTGCTTTTTTCAAATAACTCCCAAATACCAAATTTATAGCCCTGTATTACAAATAGTTCGGAAATTTCATTCAAATATTTATTTATTCCCATCTGGTAGAGTCTGGTTCTGGAAGGGGTGCTTCCCTTAACAAATAAAATTGCATTTGGATTTTCTTCCATGAAATAAATTACTATTGCTGCGATTGTTGCCAATACTTTATCCCGATCATGGTTATTTGTAACAACCTTGTCGTCAAAACTTTCCTTATCATCAATCCAATCACCAATAGCCTTTCAACTTCCGACAATGCGGAATTTTACTAAAAGGCATAAGAAAATAAAAGGCGATAATTATCACCTTACCGTTAAACTAGCTGAAGGATTAGCAATGGGATGGAGAACTAAAGTAGAAAATATTTTATTTCAAAAATAAAATGTGCATATCTTATTTTTCAGAAGCTCTGCTTAATGAAGAAATAAAAAAAGCCCTTGAAACAATCGCTTCAGGGGCTTTTTAAAAAAAGAGCTGGTTAAATAATAAAAAATCTTTCTACATCTTACGGATTATTCACCTCCACATTCACCCGTATCCCTTCGCTATGACTGGCGAATTCGGGTGCATACATACATTCTATATTCGTAACACCATTACTGAAATTACCATTCTGACCGACGAAAAGGGGATACTCGAAAATATAGGTTCCCCGGGGAATCCAGGAAAAAAAGAAATTCGTGCTGGCATCTTTAGTGCTTTCATAATAGCCCAGACCGCCCTGCCATTTATAACCGCTGATGACATTGACAGGTTCCATACAGGAAGCACGCATATCTTTTAGGTGAACGAATTCCAGATCGCGGTCGGTTTGTAATTCGATGCGCACCTTTACTTTATCGCCCACATGCAGTACGCCGTTTTCCGCTACCGGTTCCAATACAAGTCCCCGGTCTGTATTTTTTTCGACGAATAATTTTTTCACCAGTCTGACAGGAGCTTTGGCATTGCCGGGCAGGGTGATCTTATCCAGGTTCTCGAAATATTGCCAGTACACCGCGCCCCAGGCAGGAAGATCTCCCGTTGCTTTTTCTTTAGCCGTTGGCGAATTGCCGGTACCTGAACCTGGTGCCAGTGTAACGGTAATATTTCCCATAGAGGGCTTTACAAAAGGGCCGTCGATGATCTGTTTGAAATATCCGGTTCCGGCTTCCTGGTGTGCGCTTGTCGATGAGATCGTTTTATCACCGAGCCTGATCTCAACATTCCTTTCCTCGCTCAGCCAATTCGCTCCGCCCAGGAGAAGTGCATAGCAGGCATCGGCAGTTGCCTTGGTCGTCGGCCAGCTTTGGGTCTGTTTTTGTTTGAGGAGCCAGGTCTTAAGATCCCTGTCGATGGTGGCATCCTGGCTGATCTCCCGGAAGGCTTCGATCAACAACGACTGAGTTTCGACCGGAGCCTGGTACCAGTAATAACCGCCTTCCATGCCTTTCCAGTACATTCCTTTTTCTTCATCCCGGATAGCATTTTGCCGTAGGGAAGTCATGATGTCTTTGGCTGTCTGAATATCCCCTGTTCGGAAGAAAGCCAATGCGGCCATGCCCTGCATAAATCTGCCCGTCTGCGGCCAGGATTTTTGGGCTTGTTTGCGGAAATAATTCACGGCCGCAAAAGCATCCCCCGGAATCCCGTAATCGTTGAAAAAGCTGCGCATATACAGGTATTGAACAAGGTATTCGCCGATCCATTGGGTCTTTTTTTGTTTCATCAATTCCTCATAATCCTGTTTGATTTTTTTGTCAGTATAAGGAAGCGCTGCCGATACGATCATTTTTATTTTTTCCGTAAAAGAAGACGGGATGGCGTTCAGCTTTTGCAGATGACCGATACCCGTCAGGATATATTGGGTTATAAAACGATTGTCTTCTCCTCCTTTAAACCATACAAACCCTCCATTGGGCGATTGCAGATCCTTCAGTTTGGCCAGCGATGACTCCAGTTCACGGCTCATCCTTGTCATATCGAACAACAGGGCGATATTCTTTTTCTGTTGTGATTCGTTTTTTGCTTGCAGAACCCAGGGTGTTTCTTCCAGAAGCACGGATTTCAGTTCCTGGTTTTTTTCCAGGTTACTCAGCAAGGCTGCCGTATCCGTGGTTTTCCATTTTTCAAAAATTGCCTGTATACGCGGTGAGCTGCCGGCAATTTTGGATGCCAGGGCATTGGCATAAAAACGATTGAAGACCTGTTCCGCACATTCGTAAGGATATTCCATCAGATACGGAAGAGCCTGAATCGCGTACCAGGCCGGATTAGACGTGAACTCTACCGTCAATGCATGGTTATTGAGCGTTTCGCTATTGCCGCTCTTTAACAATTTATCCCAGGCGAATTTGCGGATTCCTTTTCCGGGCATATTCAGCGGGAGGCTTTCGGTCACCAGCATTCGGTTGCTGACAACCGGCAATACGCCTTCTTCCCCATCGCTGAATGTTTCCATCCGGTTTCCTCCTGCATGTGCAGGAGCACCTTTTGCAACCAGGCGGTAGGTCAGCGGTCTGTTATATTGAAAGGGGATTTCTATAGAAAATCCAACAGCACTGCTCTGGTGCGGTCCAACCGTAAAAAATTGGGTAGGCTGACGGTTACTGAACCAGCCATCGGCCGTCTTTCCGTTGGTAGGATCGGTTAATTGAAGCTCAACCTGGCCTGTCAATTCCGAATCGGTAAGGTTCACGATCTTCGTAGTCAATTCCATACGGTCGCCTTCACGTAAGAAACGCGGGATATTGGGCTGAACCATCAGTTGTTTTTGGGTAATGACTGATTTTTCAGCATACCCGAATGCCAGGTCCCGGGTATGGGCCAGGGTCATTAATTTCCAGGTGGTCAGGGCCTCGGGCATAGTAAAGGAAAAGTTGGTATTGCCCTCGCTGTCGGTCCTGAGATCGGGGAAAAAAAGAGCGGTCTCGTTAAAATTCTTCCGGATCTGTACCGGGGATTGCGCTGGGGATGTACTTTCTTTTGAATCAGTTGCTTTTACAGAAGCACTATCCGCAAGAAGTTCCTTCTTATTATCATTTGCAACGGCCAAACCGGGTGCCGCACCTGCCAACACTTTATCGGACTCTCCTTTCATCCGCATTGCCGCCTGGGGTGCCATAACTTTCCCTGCATGTACGTACATTTCTCCACCGTTTGTATATTGCCTTCTTCCCCCTGTATTCGGGCTTAACAGCACATCATACTGAAGGGTGAATGGCTGACCATAATCTTCATTCCAATACTTTTCCTGAGAACGGACCTCCGAAAAATTGGGCGTTCCATTCCATGCTTGCTCACCCTGGTAGATGGGATACAAGCCGGGTTTCTGCCAGCTTTGCATTTTAAATTGATCCAAGGAGGCGTCGTACATCCCGGCCAAGACTTCCGCGGTTACCTTATCGGCCTTATAACCTCCGATCTTTACCTGCCATTTTTCTTCGCTCCCCGGCAAGGTCTTGTCACGGAAACTGGTATAACTAACCGATAATTCCTTATTGGTCCAGGGAACGTTAATGGTATTGGAACGGGTGTAGACGCGGTTGTCTTTTACAAAAACATCGAGGATTCCGAACCCGCCGCGATCCGTTTCCGTTATGGGAAATTCAACACTTTTTTTATCCCTGCTCAGGGTCAAATAATAAAATTCATTTTCCTGCCCTGGCCCGGCTGGGTCCTGGCTGATGGCGTTTTTAACAGGGCTCCCTGGTTTTCCCGTAACCGATGGCCGAGGTTTAGGAAAGAGGGGACGAATTGGTTTTCTTCCATCCGTGCTACGATCGATTTTCCGGATGATAAACAGATCCGCAGCAGATGAACCGATATTCACCGTCGCTTTATCCCCGGGTTCGACCGTTTGATACTCTCCGAGTGCCCAATTATATTGCGGAGAAACAGGCTGGCTGGTTCTATTATCATACAGTTCAATATATTTTATCGCTTTTACTTCCTTTCCGTATTTATCTTTTGTCGTTGCCTCGATCACATACCATCCCGGTAAAAGCCTTTTGTCATTGATCTTGCCGCCAACCCGCATTCCGGTGGAAAACTCTCCGCGAGTGATCCCGATATTTCCGGTAGAGTCCAGGCGTTCAGACACTTTTTCACCCCTTTCCCAATTCTCCTTTTTCGTTTCATCCCGGTATTCATCATGCGGAAACGCGTTCAGGTATTCTTTTTCGCCAAGAACGAACTGGTCGGGCTGTTCCCAATACCTTGCCCGGATTAACCGGTCAGGAGCTTTTAATTGGTATATGGAGACAAGGACGCTGGCCGGTTCAGGTTCTCCGGAAAGATTTGCCGCCGTTACGGTTAACTCCTTCAAACTATCGGCCGGCAAATGTTCGGCAGACGGCTGGATAATAGATAATTCCAACGCCTTATAACCTACTCTTGCCGTAGTTGCCCCGCTCCGGGTTTCTCCATTGATATCCGTAATATCCGATGTTACTCTGTATTCGAAAACGGGATCAAGTTCTTTATTGATGTTCCTGTCGGGTAGTGCGGTAAAAGATATTACAAAACGGCCTTGTGCATCCGTCTTCACTTCACCATGAGCGATCTCCTGACCACTTACCGGATAGAAGTTTCTCCCATTCCTGAAAAGCCAGGGATAAGGGAAACGTGCCTGCCTTACCACCCGGTAGCGCACCGCAGCCCCATCGATATTGTTTCCGCTATAGGATTTTGCATTTCCGGTTATCCGGATGGTATCACCGACACGGTGGCTTCCCTTTAGCTTATCATATTCCACAAAGAATTTTGGTCTTTTGTATTCTTCCACCGAAAAGGATTGCTCATTTCCCGTCGAATCATCCACGATCTGAAACTGTCCGTTCAACAGGTTATCCGGTAAGGTGAACCGGCCATGATAAGAACCGAAATCATTGGTGCTCAATTCCAGGGAATCGACTTTTTGCCGGTTGGCATTATACAGGATCACCTTGGTTTTAAACGAGGAAAGAATCTTTGCCTTTTTGGAATCAAAATCCCGGGTGACTACGATTCCTTTAAAATATATCGTTTGTCCGGGTCGGTAGATCGACCGGTCCGTAAAGAAAAAAGTATTCAGGTTGTTCTTTTCATAGGTAAGCTTATCGCTGGTCAGGTTACCGGAAGCATCTTCCTCGCTCCGGCTATAATAATTGGGAGAAATCTGGTCCTCGGTGAAAAGATGATCCCCCGCCAGGCTGATCTCCAGCGATTGTCCAGCGATACGGTCGTTCTGTGCTTTTTCCTTAAGCCGAAAATAACCGTTCCCGTCCGTTCGGTACGACTCGGCTTTAACTAATTCGGTCCGGCCATCCTTATAATTATAGCTCCGGTTCCAAACCTGTACCGTAGCGGTCTTTAAGGGTTGACCCGTTTCCCGGTTCAGGACAAAATAATTTTGATCCTGATTTATAAAGGAAATGCCGGAAACATAAAAATACTGGACAGCCATCGCATTTTTGGTCAGCCCGAACCCATTTTCCGAGCAGGCCACGAGGGCGTATGATCCAACCGGCAAGGCCTCGATCTTTATTTCGGTGCGGTGAGTCTGGTAGTCTCCGGTTTCCGGTAAAGATTGGGTAAAAGTTTTAAGGGAAGGCAATTGAAGGAGCTTCGTCCAATAACCGTCTTCCCAGGGATTATTGCCCAGCTTTTCTTTTTGGATGCGATCTATCCGGATCAGCCGGAAATAGAGTTGCGAAAAATTACGCCAGGTGATAAGGCTTCGAAAGGGCTGATCGGGCAAATTCACTTTTTCCGTCTGCAGGACGAGTTCCTTATGTAGTATGGTATTCAGCAGCATCCCGCAATTCGTTTTTCCTTCGCTGCTATCCTTCTGTAAAAATACTTTCTCGCAAATGGCCTTTGCTTTTACATAGGCATACCGATTCGTCGTATCCTGGGAGGGGTTATACTTTCCTGCTCGTTCTGCATATTGCTGTGCCTGTAAATACCAGGCTTGCGCAACGACGGGTTCATTTCCAAAATGATCGGTCAGATACACAAGAGCCTTTGTATATAATGTCTCTTTGTCATCCATTACTGCAAAGGAATTGGCAAAAACGATCCTTTCGATATCCACGTCCAGAAATGCATCCGGCTTCGAGTCATTCAAGTGCAGACGAATAAGGCGCTGGAATAACTGCAATGCTACAAAATGATTGGAAAGAGAATCTTTCGTGGTGAATAAATACCTGGAAAAGACAGCGGCTTCGGAAAAGACCATCGGATCATCAAGCTCGAAGGCATAGGCAGGTTTGTTGATCTCTCTTTCACCTGTCTTAAAATAATCCAATGCCTTGTGCGCCAGCAGATCGAAAAGAGTTGGGCGCAGGCCGCGGGCATTACCTTTTATAATAATGGGATCATAGAATTCCAGTTTTGTTTGCTGCAATAGTTTTTCGTCAGCAAGGGAGCTTATATATAATGCACTGATCTTTTGTTGGAAATCTCCCGCATCCCAGGTGGCGATATCTTCTTTGACAAAATTTTTCGTTTGAGTCCGGTTATAGAATTTCCACCGGTTCTGTTGGAAATAGTTCCAGTACGCATCTGCCAATATGCTCTGAAGGATAGCCCTTGCAGGTTGTTTGGCTGTGACGCTCTCCTTATCCAATTCATCCAACGTTTTTTTTGCGCCATCTTCAATGGTCATTGCCTGCAGATTCATCCGATAAAGCAACGCCTTAATTACCTGCGGGTCGTTGTTTTGTTGTTTTGCGGCAGCGTAGATCTTGTTCACTTCGGTAAGCGCAGACTGGGTCAATCCTTTTTTTTCGATCAGGGAATCTACAGCCTTCCATTTTGCAACGTAATCAGCAGGACGGATCTGTGCCATTAATAAAGAATTAAATAATAAAGTACTTAACAAACTGGGGAGGGAGACAGCCAGAAATTTTTTCATAGTCATAGAAGAAAACTTTTTTAAAGTTACCGTTTTTATTGATTCTCGTAAATTAATTGACCGTCATGGCGTAATAGACATACGTCAGTTGGATGCTTGACAACAGACAATAGACGAAGGTTGCATTACTAAGGCCATTTAACGGGCAAAAATGATATCCCTTCCAAACAGATGCCCGCAACCGGGAAATTACATAGCAGGGAATATCCTTTCATTTCTATTTAACACGACTGTAACGTATAGGCATTAAACATACCTTCCTGTCTGTAATCTTATATAAGAGGAACAATTTTTAACCAGTAAAAATTAAAATTATGTCAACGAAATTTACCATAATTATCGCAGTGGGATTGTTATTTGCAGCTTCCACGCAAGCACAGGGTTACAATAAGACCGGCCATATGAATGCCTATCATGACAGGAAGGATATACGCCATGATCGTATGGATCTCCGTCACGATCGGAATGATTTCCGGTACGATCACAGGAGTTTGGAAAGGGACCGCCGGAAAGGAGATTTTCACGATCTTCATCAGGATCGCAGAGACTTAAGGCATGACCGTAGAGATATACGTCATGATCACCGGGATTTGCGTGATGATCATCATGACCTGAATCATGACAGGAAAAATTTCTAAACAGAGTTTCCAAACACCCTTTTATCGCGAAAGTCTAACCTTAAAAATACGTTTTTACAAACAGCGTACGAATACCTTCAATAAAAGAAAAGGCCGTCCTCGATTACCGGGACGGCCTTTTTCGGTCTGGCCTTTTTCAGCCTGTATAAAATGCAATTTCTCCAATAATAAAATCTATTTCTTCAACACTTTGGCCATAGTCGCACCGATATCGGCAGGGCTTTGTACTACATGGATACCGCATTCAGCCATGATCTTCATTTTGGCTGCTGCTGTATCGTCGGCACCGCCTACAATCGCTCCGGCATGTCCCATTCTGCGTCCGGGAGGAGCAGTTTGGCCGGCAATAAATCCAACGACCGGTTTGCGGGAGTTCTCTTTGATCCATTTAGCAGCATCTGCCTCCATACTTCCTCCAATTTCTCCTATCATTACAATCCCTATTGTCTCGGGGTCATTCATCAGCAATTCTACCGCTTCTTTGGTGGTGGTACCGATAATTGGATCTCCACCGATCCCTACTGCAGTAGAGATGCCCAGACCTGCCTTAGCCACCTGGTCTGCTGCTTCATAGGTGAGGGTACCCGATTTGGAAACGATACCGATCTTGCCGGGAATGAACACAAATCCGGGCATAATTCCCACTTTACAAGCCCCTGCAGTAATAACTCCGGGGCAATTCGGACCGATTAAACGGGTGTTTTTGCCTGCAAGGTAATTTCTAACCTTTACCATATCCTGAACCGGAATGCCTTCTGTAATGCAGACTACCAACGCTATGCCGGCTTCCGCTGCTTCCATGATGGCATCGGCTGCAAAAGCCGGAGGAACGAAAATGATGGAAACATTGGCTTCTGTAGCCTTGACTGCATCCGATACCGTATTGAATACCGGTCTGTCGATATGGGTGGATCCGCCCTTTCCGGGGGTTACGCCGCCTACGACCTGGGTGCCGTAATCGATCATTTGGGTAGCATGGAATGTTCCTTCCGTTCCTGTAAAGCCCTGTACGATGATTCTGGAATCCTTGTTAACTAAAATTGCCATGAGAATAAATTTGAGAGCGATCGTTTTTGACTGTGCCCCAGGGTTTTACCGTAAGTTCCGGAGCTACAAGCTGACCATTCGGTGGGCAAATTTAGGGAAAAATTTTGATCGGGGTTTTGGTAAAAAATACCCCGATCAAAATTTTATCTAATGTCGGGGCCTTCGGCCGATCGCCCCGTGGGCGATCATGGGATACTGGGTTTTTGAAGGGGATAGTTTTTTTAAGATTTTACATCAAATAACTGAGTTAAAAGCAATTTATCCTTGTTCCTATGCGTGCTAATCCGAAAAGAAAGCCACCCGGGAGGGTGGCTAGATAATATATCGTAAAAATAACATTTACTTATTGTTGTCCATACATCACGATAGAGGCTTTGGCCAGGGTATTGGAGTTAATATAGAATCCTACGATAGCCGGATTGGCGTTTTTGTCCAGATCCAGCTTGCTTTTTAGGGCAAAAACGGTGATCAGGTATTCGTGGATCGGACCAGCGGGAGGACAAGGGCCGCCATAACCCTGTTTGCCGAAATCGGTCAGGCTCTGGATGGATCCGGCCGGTGCAAGTCCTTTACTGACGTCCCCGGCATTGGACTTCAATTCGCTGGTAGTTGCCGGTAAATTAAAAATCAGCCAGTGCCAGAATCCGCTGCCTGTGGGAGCATCCTTATCATACATAGTAACGGCGAAAGCCTGGGTTCCAGCCGGGGCGTTTGACCAGGACAATTCTGGTGATATATTTTCTCCATGGCAGCCGAATCCATTAAAAAATTGCCTGTTGGTCGCCTGTCCGCCGATATCATTGCTTTTTAAGGTAAAAGTCTGGGCAGAAACCAGGGTTGTGTTTAGGGCAAAAGCTCCTAAAATGAAGAGTAGTTTTTTCATGATGATAGATTTTTCGAGCCTTACTTATTATAAATAATTTGAAGATTCTCTTATTTCAGCAATTCATCCATGTCGCGGTTATTGTCGATCTTCCCTTTCATTTCCAGCATACGCATGTCCTTGGCATCCTGCAGGAAGCTGGAGGCAAAAATAAAATCATTTAATCGTTTATTTTTGTTGAAGATGATTTCCTTGTTGCTTCCTTCCCATTCCTTCAAACCCTGATACATATAAATAATATGATCGCCGGTTTCCATAACACTGTTCATATCATGGGTATTCACAACGGTAGTAATATTATATTCGATCGTAATTTCCTGAATCAGTTTGTCGATTAGCAACGATGTCTGGGGGTCCAATCCGGAATTTGGCTCATCGCAGAAAAGGTATTTGGGATTCAGAACGATAGCCCGGGCAATGCCTACCCTTTTTTTCATCCCTCCGGAGATCTCTGCCGGAAATTTTTTGTTGGAATCTTTTAAATTCACCCGGTCCAGTACTTCATTCACCCTTTGTAATTTTTCGGCATATGTTTTTTTGGTGAACATATCCAGGGGGAACATCACGTTTTGTTCCACGGTCATACTATCGAAAAGGGCGGAACCCTGGAACAGCATGCCGATCTGCTGTCTCAATTCCTTGCGCTGCTCGTTATTCATATCTGAGAAAACCTGCCCGTCATAATCGATCTCCCCGCTATCGGGTTCAAATAGTCCAACCAGGCATTTTATAAAGACGGTTTTGCCGCTACCGCTGGTCCCGATGATCAGGTTGCATTTCCCGGTCTGGAAAGTAGCGCTGACCCCATTGATAACGGTCTTTTCTCCAAAACTTTTCTTGATATCTTTAACTTCTATCATGATAATTTGTCGTCTTTTGGTCTTCTTTTCATTATAGTTGCGACGCTCCGTTCAACCCTCCACTGTTCGGTGTTTTTTCCCGGCCGCTGAAGCGGTCGATATGACCGCTTCAGCGGTCGGGCTCCCTGAATGTGCCCGGCTGTTGCAAGCAACAGCCTGTCTGGGCTCTAATGTCTTTGTTATGACATGACGCCGCGACGGTGTCATGTCATAACAAGAGGGCCGCCAGAATATAATCCGCAAAAAGCACCAGTACGCAGCTCACCACTACCGATTTCGTACTGGCCCTTCCGATCTCCAGGGCTCCCCCCTGCACATAATAGCCATAATATGCGGGGATGCTGGAGATGATAAAGGCAAAAGTATAGGCTTTGGCCAGCGCAAAAAACACATTGTAAGGTTTAAAGAACTGATGCAACCCTTTATCAAAAGCTGCTCCGGACAAAATCCCCGTCAGGGTGCCAGCGAGCCGCCCGCCTACTATTCCCAAAACGGCCGAAATAACCACCAACATGGGAATAACGACAATAGCCGCCACTAATTTTGGAAAAACAAGATAGGCCTTGGTATTGATACCCATGATCTCCAGGGCATCGATCTGTTCACTGACGCGCATATTCCCCAATTCACTGGCAATCTTACTGCCAACTACCCCTGCAAGTACGATACAGACCAGGGTAGGGGAGAACTCCAGGATAACCGTATCGCGGACGATCTGGGCGATGGTAGATAAGGGAATAAAGGGGCTGACCAACTGGTAGGCGGTCTGTAAGGTGGAAACCGCACCCATAAAAACGGAAATGATTACCACTATACCAAGGGAACCGATCCCTATTTCCGAGCATTGATGCATGAACTCCTTCCAGTACATCTTCATATTCTCTGGTTTGGAGAACATGCCTTTAAGCATCAGCAGGTATCGACCGAATTCTGCAAAAAATTTCATGACTGAAAATACAATTTAAACCGTTCTTATAAATCTTGATTAGCCCTATACTGCCTTATTTTTCTAATTTTTTTGATCTTTTCCACCAGGGTGCTTTTTTCAGCGCTTCCTCATTGGATGCTGAATTTTCACATTTGATCTGTGCATCCACGATCGCCACCAATGCCATATTATAAATATTGCGCACAGAACTGCCCAATTGCAACACATGAACCGGTTTTTTCAGACCCAGCAGGATCGGGCCGATGGCATCGGCCGCCCCCACCTCTTTTAACAGGTTATAGGCTACGTTTCCTGCTGCCAGGTTGGGGAAGATTAGCGTATTGACCTCCTGGTCCACCAACTCGCTGAATGGGTAATTCTCTTTCAGCAGGTCATTATTAAGAGCTACACTGGCCTGCATTTCCCCATCGACGATCAGGGTGGGATCCTTTAGTTTGACCAGCCGCCGGGCTTCAGCGACAAGCCGGGCCTCCGGTGAATCGCTGGTCCCGAAGTTGGAATAACTGAGCAGGGCAATCCTGGGGGTAAGACTGAAATTCTGTACTTCCCGGGCAACAAGCAAGGTAATATCGGCCAGTTCTTCGGCGGTGGGGTTGAAGTTAACGGTAGTATCGGCCAGGAATAACGGACCTTTTTTGGTGAGCATCATATACATCCCGGCAATCTTCTTAACACCGTCTTCAGTGCCTATCGCCTGGAGAGCCGGCCGGATCGTATCGGGATAGTTTTTCGTCAGTCCGGAGATCATGGCATCGGCCTCGCCTGTCTCTACCATCATACAACCAAAATAGTTCCGGTCCCGCATGATCTTCTGCGATTCATATTTATTGAAGCCCCTGCGTTGACGTTTCTTAAAGAACAGATCGCTGAAAAGCTTCCGCTGTTCTTCGTATTCATCCTTCTGCGGGTTGATGATGGGCATGCCATCAAGATCGATATTATTGGCCAGAGCGATAGAACGGATCTTTTTTTCATCTCCCAGTAACATAGGAAAGGCCACTCCCTCATCGTACAGGATCTGGGCTGTTTTCAGGATCTTCAGGTTATCGGCTTCTGCAAAAACCAGGCGTTTGGGGTTATTTCGTGCTTTACTACCCAGGAGACGGATCAGTTGGTTGTCCAATCCCAGGCGTTTGTTCAATTCGATGGCATAGGCATCCCAGTTATCAATCGAAGTCTGAGCCACCCCGCTCTCCATGGCTGCCTTCGCTACGGCGGGGGCAACGGTGGACAGCAAGCGGGGGTCGAGGGGTTTGGGAATGATATAAGTGGGTCCGAAAACTATTGTCTTCTCATTATAAGCCATATTCACGATATCCGGCACCGGTGTTTTGGCCAGTTCAGCCAGGGCTTTCACAGCCGCCAGCTTCATTTCCTCATTGATCTGGGTGGCGCGGACATCCAGGGCTCCCCGGAAAATAAAGGGGAATCCCAGTACATTATTGACCTGGTTGGGGTAATCGCTGCGACCGGTAGCCATAATGATATCGTCCCTGACTTCGGTAGCGACCTCATAACTGATCTCCGGATCCGGGTTGGCCATGGCGAAAACGATAGGCCTTTTAGCCATGCTCTTCACCATTTCAGCAGTCACCACATTCCCTACACTGAGCCCTACGAAAACATCGGCATCTTTAAGCGCCTTTTCCAGGGTCCAATCGCTTTTGGCAACGGCGAACTTCTTTTTTTGTTCATCCAGGTCCGTCCTGCCTTCGTGGATAACCCCATCTTTATCGAATAAAATAAAATGCTCGTATTTGGCACCCAGGGCTACATACAATTTGGTACAGGCCATGGCGGCCGCCCCGGCGCCGTTGATGACAAAACGGACTTTGTCTATCTTTTTCTTTTGGACCTCCAGGGCATTGAGCAGGGCTGCGCTGCTGATGATTGCCGTGCCGTGCTGATCGTCGTGCATCACGGGAATCTTCAATTGTTCCCTTAGTTCCCGTTCTATATAAAAACATTCGGGAGCCTTTATATCTTCCAGGTTGATGCCTCCGAAAGTGGGTTCCAGCGCTTTTACGATCTGAACGAATTTCTCAGGGTCTTTTTCATTGATCTCTATATCGAATACGTCAATATCGGCAAAGATCTTAAATAAGACCCCCTTTCCTTCCATGACTGGTTTGGAGGCTTCCGGACCGATGTCTCCAAGCCCCAAAACGGCCGTCCCGTTGGTGATAACGGCTACCAGGTTGCCCTTGGCTGTATATTTATAGACCTCTTCTACATTTTTATAGATTTCTTTACAGGGTTCTGCGACGCCGGGGGAGTAGGCCAGGGAAAGATCCCTTTGTGTTTTGGCCTCTTTCGTGGGCACGACTTCGATCTTACCGGGTCTTCCTTTGGAGTGATATTCTAGCGCTTGCTCCTTTCGGAGCTCTTTTTTTTGCATACAGGGAATTTAGTTACGCGGCAGGCGGAATCCGGCAAATCCATACCCTCCATTCATCTTCCGATCATCACCTTACCGGTTTAGCCAACCGACAAAAACCGGTGCAAAATACGAAATTGATTCTAAACCAGGATTTCAGGGTTTCGCCCTTACCCTTAACGCATTAAAGGTCATTTTTAAGCCACTTTCCCGAAATTATTATTTCCTCAGATATCCTGGTTCCCTTGTCCTGGTGTCCCATAAGCAAATCCTCCAATTATAGTTTGTGTCCATTTTAATACATGATTCCCCTCAGGTATTCCTAAGGTCAAACATTCCTGCAGGTTGGCCGCAGTGGCTTGTATTAATTTTTGTTTATTCCTCATTATTCATGCATGCACTGAATCCTCTGCAGTGACGGTTGCCCGAAGTTCAAAATCGGGTACTGATTGCAAACAATGGGGCCACCTTTTATAAAAAACCCCTTATGCATCCGACTGAACCTGTTTGTAAGACAAGTATACTAAGGCTATTAGGTATGTTGATGATTATTTTTTTCCTATCTGGACCTGCAATAGGAAGCCGGTCAGGTGGCTTTAAAAAATATACCTGTGGATTTGACATTGGATCGATGAAAAAGGATGGAAAGGTTACCGGCAAAGGTTTGGAGAACGATCCATATATCATTATCGCCCATTATTATTATTACCGTGGACTGAATGAAAAAATAATCTCAGGTTTCAGGGAAGCTATGAATGATTATAATCAAGGAGGTAAGATTTGGAAAATAAAAGGAGACAATAAGACCCGTGTTTATGTAAAATTTGAATTAAGTTTTGAAGAAAAAGATACATCCTTGTTGAAGGAAGAAATCCTTTCTCCCGATTATATAGATTCTCTTCATCATTTTGGGAATATGGTGCTGGCTATGAGCGATAATCAGGAAGCCTATGGGCAGGGCGGAAATTTTGTAATTGCAATGGATATAGATAAAATAAGAAAAGATGTTTATGTATTGGGGATGACCGGGTTGGGTAGTAATGAAATTTTAGTAGAACAATTAATTAAAGGAGTATTCATTCACGAAATAGGCCATAATTTAGGGGGAAATCATAGTGATGGATATACTATGATGAGAAGCCAGGTTCCCAAAAATATATTGGCCTATGAGGCGGAATTTCATTCCTGTCCCGATTGTTTTTCGAAAGTAGATTCGCGTTTTCTGAGGATCCTGGTTTCCAGAATTGATTCACCCTATTGTACAGGATACGAAAAAGATAAGGACTATCAGAAGGCATTTGCCGCTTATCTGGACTCGTTGAAAAACGAAAAAATAAACAAAAGCCTACCAGCACCTCAAAGGCCTGATTCCTGTATATATGAGGGAACATCGGGTAAGCTCTTTTCCGCCTCCTCTCTGAAATCAATGCGGACAATTCAATAGGAATCTCTTTTGACCGTTCGCCATTCAGCATCTTTTCCGGAATTGAGCAGCTGTAAGGCATTTATCGGACCATATCTCCTTACATCACCGACAACTCGATATGTGAAGGGAAAATAGCCGACCGGTAGATCTTATGGGTGGCGGAATGAAAATCCTCTTCTTTGGCTTCAAAAATATTCGGCACGAACTTTTGGGGATTCCGGTCGATTATAGGGAACCAGGTACTTTGGACCTGAACCATGATCTTATGTCCTTTGCGGAAAACATGATTTAAGGTGTGCAGATCGATCTTATATTCTTCCACCTTTCCGGGCGGGATCGCTTCCGGATGTTCGAAACTTTTTCTATAACGGCCCCGGAATACATCATTGGCGACCATGAACTGATAACCTGCCATTTTCGGCTCTTTCGGATAGATTTGCGGATAGACATCGATCAGTTTTACGACCCAGTCGGCATCGCTACCGGTTGTGGAGGCATAGATACGGGCCAGCAAAGCGCCTGTCACGGTGATATCGTTCTCCAACGTATCCGTCTCCCAGCTGAGTACATCCGGACGGTTGTGAACAAAACGTTGATCTTCCGTCAGCCAGGTATACCATCTGGAGCCGGGGCCGTAAGTCTCTTCGACAGGCCGGTTCCTGTAGGGAACCGGATGGGCAGGGTCGGAGACATAGGCATCGAATTTTACTTCCCAACTGGTATTGGTCTTGGGTTTTTCGAAGGATAGTTTCCCGTTTGCCCGGAAATAGAGATCCTTTCGTTTGGCCTGGCGCGGTGGCCAGCTGTCATAAGTTTTCCACGTATTGCTTCCCGTCTGGAAAGTCGTCGCCTCCGGGAAAACTCCGTCTCCCTTTCCTTTCAGGTACCAGGCAAACCAGTGGGCCTGGATTTCTTTTCTAAAATGAACGCCGGTGGCTGAATCGAAATTGATATTGCCGAGTTTGGTTCCCGGACCGCCTGCCCAGCCACCATGGTTCCAGGGACCCACGACCAGGTGATTATACCGGCGATGATCCTGTTTCTCCCAGGTTTCGTATGCCTTGACAGCTCCGTAAAAATCTTCCTGATCCCACCAGCCGGCCACGTTCAGCACGGGAACGCGGGGTGAGTCGAGCAACAGCGCCAGTGCCTGCTTTTTCCAGTATTCATCATAATCGGGATGGCGGACGAAATTATTCCAGGAGGGTAATTTGCCGAAGAAAAAATTCTTGTTGACATTGGACAAGGGCCCCAATTTCAAATACCATTCATATGTGTCATAATGGGAGAAAGGGAAAAGTGTATCTTTTTTAGAGGCTTCTTCCATGAAAGCATATTCGAAACCATAGCTGAGACGGAATGCGCCATTATGATGAAAGTCATCACCCAGGAACATATCGGCGGGAGTCGCCTGTTCCGAGATGGCTTTCAGGGCGGGATGGGGATCGATCGCCCCCATGACCGAGGTCCAGCCATCATAGGAAATTCCATACATGCCGCCTTTTCCGTTGTTATTGGGGATATTCTTCAGCAGCCAGTCGAAGGTGTCATAGGTATCGGTGCTTTCGTCGATGGCTTTCGGGTCCTTTTTATCCCTGGGGAAACGTTGCATTACATATTGCCCCCCGGACTGATAACGTCCACGGATATCCTGGTAAACAAAAATATATCCATCATCTGCCATATCCTTTACATATTGATCCTTATCCGGACTGGGTTCTTCATCAACCCCATATGGGGTTCGCAGTAACAGGAAGGGCAGGGCCTCCGGTTGTTCTTTTGGCGAGAAGATGACGGTATGCAGGTTAATCCCGTCCCGCATGGGGATCATGACTTCTTTACGGGTATATTTTTCATCTGCCCTAATGTTTTTAGCAGAGATGTTATCGGTTAACGTATGTGAAAATACGGAGAGGTTAAGGGTTAACAGGGAAAGTACGAGGGAAAGCCTTTCGATATAAACGCTCATATCAGTTGTTTTTATCCTTATGAATATACAACATTTTAGGAAGCGTTCACAATTTTAGGAAATCCTCGTAACGGCTAACGGCTATGCCTTTACTCACTTCGTAAAGCTTTTATTGGGTTTGCCAGTGCTGTTTTAAAAGCCTGGTAACCGATCGTCAGGTAGGTAATGGCTATTACCGATGCGGCCGTAGTCAGGAAAACGTCCGGTCCGATAGATATGTGGTAGGAAAATCCATTAAGCCAATTGGTCATAGCCCACCAGACGATGGGGAATGCGATAAGCATGGCCAAACCCACCAGGTATAGGAATTCCCTTGAAAGAAGAAAGGCGACTTCCTGCACGGAAGCGCCGACCACTTTGCGGATCCCCATTTCCTTTTGTCTTCTTTGGGCAGTAAAGGCTGCCAGACCGAATAAGCCAAGACAGGAGATAAGTATAGCCAGTCCGGCAAAACAGCGGGACAGTGTCCCCACTCTTTTCTCTGAATTATACAGGGTTTGGTAATCTTCATCCAGGAATTTATATTCAAAAGCCTGCCCATAATTAAAACCGGCATAGGTTTTTTCAATACGATCGATCGTTTGTTTTTCCGCTCCTCCTTTTATTCTGACCATGATATTAGGCAGGACGGGATAAACCTGGAAAAAACAGGGTTTTACGGTTTGGTATAAGGACTCAAAATTAAAATCGGCTGTAATGCCTACGATCTTTCTTTGCTGGTCCCAGAATTTAACGGTCTTCCCTATGGGATCTTTTAGTCCCATCGCTTTTATGGCTGTTTCGTTAAAAATGATTTCGTTTTGGGCATTGAAATTGGTAGAAAAATTGTTACCCTCTTTGATCTTTATTCCGGATGTTTCCAGGAAATTATATCCCACTTCCAGGTTGGAGAACTCTATATCGGCTTTCGGGTTTTTTCCCGGCCATTGGAATCCGGAGATCGATCCATGATCACCGGTAAGATTGTGATAATAGCTGGATGCGCTCAGTACGCCCGGCATATTTTGAATTTCCTTTACAAAAGAAGCTGCATTTTCTAATTTTGCTGAATCCATACTTAAAGGGATCTCGAAATGAATCAGGTGATCCCTGTTATAGCCCAGGTTCTTCGATTGTATATAGTCCAGTTGCCGGTATACGATCAGAACGGCCACGATAAATAATACGGATAAAGTAAATTGGAATATGACCAATCCTTTGCGTATCCAGATCTCACCTGTGGATGAGCTTAGTTTACCCTTTAGTACCTTAACGGGGTTAAAGCCGGAAAGATAAAACGCAGGATAACTTCCGGCTAAAAAACCGGTAAACAGCGTGATGCCAAGGACGGAGAAAATAGTAACGCTGTTAAAAAGGAGCGTCAGTTGTTTGCCCGCAATCTGATTGAACAGGGGAAGTAAGAGATAGATGAATACGATCGAAAGGATCAGCGATAAAAAACTCATCAGGACGGACTCGCTGATGAATTGGAGGATCAGCGAACTGCGGCTAGCCCCTACCACTTTTTTAATGCCTACTTCCTTCATTCTCCTGGAGGCCTTAGCCGTCGATAAATTCATGAAATTGATACAGGCGATGACCAGGATGAATAAGGCAATGATGGAGAAAATCCGTACATAAGTGATCCTGCCTTCCGCCTGAATGCCATTCTCATAATTTCCGTGAAGATACCTGTCGGAAAACTTTGCCAGGAAAATGCTGCTTCCTGATTGTTTGTTTTTATTTTTTATAAAATCCCTGATCTTATTGTTCACGCGGGGTATATCCGTTCCCTCCTTCAGGATCACATAGGTATTGGGATCGCTGTTTCCCCAATCGAGTAAATTTGGTCTTCTTTTCAGGAGTAGATCATAACTCAGCAGCAAATCGAATTGTTCGGTGGCAGAGGAAGGATTCTTTTTAAAAACGCCGGAAACAAGAAAGTTGCCGCCCAGTTCCTGCTGATCCCATTTCAGGGGTTTGCCGATAACATCCTTTGTGGTATTGAAAAGTTTTAAGGCAAGTTCATCCGAGATAGCAACAGAGGAAAGGCCGGCAAACAACTGGTTCCTGTCACCTTCGATGAAGGGACAGGTAAAGACATTAAAAAAATCCTTTCCTACATAAGAACCTCCAGCCTTGATATGTTGCTCTCCGTTCGCGATAAATCCTTTATACGGAAACCAGGAAGCGGGCAATATGGATACTGCATATTCGATATCAGGGATCTCTTCTTTCAGGGATTTAGCCAGCATACCAGGAGTATTGGCCATCGTTTTAATGCCTCCGTCGGATGACTGGTTGGCCATTACCTGGTAGAGCAGTTTATCTTTCTCATTAAACTTGTCCACGTTCCATTCATCGGATACCCATAACCCGATCATCAGGGCGCAGGCCAAACCCGTGGATAAACCAAAAAGGTTGAGAAGGGTGAACTGGCGGTCTTTGAGAAGATTGCGCCGGACAAATTTGAAATTGGTCTTAAACATAGTATATCTGTTTTGGAGAGAATGGCCTTTTGCCAAAAACAGTATATTGTTTACAAACGCAATGCCTAATGGCAGCGTATTGATTTTCAGTAATATAAAGGTTAAAATCAATTCTGACTGTCCGGAATCGATACACCGGGTGTTCACCTTTTAAACTCTATCCTGCTTCCCAGCCAGGCCATCATCCCTGCCCCGGTCTCGATAGCGGATTCGTCTATATCGAAGGTGGGCGTATGTACTCCTGAAGTTATTCCTTTAGCAACATTCATGACGCCCAGGCGGTAAAAGCAACCGGGTATCCGGCGGGTGTAATAACCGAAATCTTCCGCCCCCATGCGTATTTCAGTTTCCAGTACATTTTCCTTTCCCAGGAAATGTGCGGCTTCTGTCCGGGCGATCTCATTCAGCGTTTCGTTATTATACACCATGGGATAACCGATATCGATATGGAGGTCTATCTCCGCGCCCATGCTATGAACCAGTTCGGTAGCCAGTTTGCGGATCAGTTCGTGAGCCTTGAAGCGCCATTTTTCGTCCATGGCCCGGAAGGTACCCATCAGTTTGACTTCGGTAGGAATGACATTCGTGGTATGCCCTCCCTGCACGGAGGTGATAGATAACACGGAAGGGGATAGCGGATTGCGGTTGCGGCTGATGATCTGTTGCAGGGCAACGATCAGATGTGACGCAACCAGGACGGTATCGACGGTAAGATGAGGAGCGGCAGCATGTCCTCCCTTTCCTTTGATGGTAATATATAATTCATCGGCACTGGCCATGACCATTCCGCCTCGGAAACTAAGATGGCCGCTTTCCAGCCCTGGATGTACGTGTAATCCAAAAATGGCGTCAGGCGCCGGGTTTTCCAGTACCCCTTCTTTGATCAGCAGGCTGGCCCCTCCTGGATTTTTTTCTTCACCGGGCTGAAAGATCAGCCTGACGGTTCCTTCCCATTCATCTTTCAGGGTATTTAATATCCTGGCTGCTCCCAATAAGACGGTCGTATGTACATCGTGTCCGCAGGCATGCATCACACCTTCGTTCTTCGATACATAGGGAACTTTGTTTTCTTCCAGAATGGGAAGGGCATCCATGTCCGCCCGAAGGGCGATCATCCTTTTGCCCGGGTTCTTTCCTTCGATAAGCCCTACAACCCCTGTAGTAGCCATGACCCGGAAGGGAATACCGATTCCGCCAAGTTTTTCCTGAACGAATTTCGATGTTTCAAATTCTTTGTAACTAAGTTCCGGATGCGCATGCAAATGATGCCTGATTGCGATCAGGTCGGGTGCGTATTGTTTGGCCAGCTCTTTGATTCTATTCTCCAGTCCCCCCACCCCCCTTAAGGGGGAGTTTTTTATATCGCTTATTTCGCTCATTTCCTTTTTTATAAACTGTTCAATAATCACCCGGACCACGAATGCATTCAGCTATTCAAATCCTCTCCCGGTCTTCTTTGTCTTTCACTCCCTTCAGGTGCTCAGGGGGTGGATGAACCTGCCGACACCTCAATCGTATCCCGTATAACATACATTCCGGAAGGAAATAACCTGGATAATTGTTTCTGATAATCTTCCGCTTCATCCTGGGTCTTGAAATTCCCGACTTTCAATTTATAATTAGGAGCCTGATACATCAGGTATGGTTTTAATTCCGGGAATTGCTGATAGATCTTGGTCTTGACGGCAAAAACCTTATTACGATCAGGGGAATTGATCACCTGAATCCGGAAACCTGGCATGCTGCGCCGGCTGTCGCGCGTAGTAGCTTCGTTGATCTCCATTTGTTTGTGGATTAACAGATCGATACGGGCATCTTTTACAACGACAACCTGGTTGGAGTCCGTCCCTGTGCCAGCCGTTCCTGCGCCCAATCCCGCTCCCGTACCAGTGTCTGTTTGTGCGAAAGCATGTGACGAAAGAAACAGACTGAGGATAACCATTTTATTTTTAATCATGTGCATTGTCGTTTTTTAGGATAATACGCAAAGTTCCGGCCAAATTCCGGGAAAAGGGATTAGCCCTCTCCGCCGACCTCCCAATTGATATCCTTTGTCCTGGGTTTTCCTTTATTTTCTTTTGCTGAACGGTCATGGTCATCCGATCCCGCTTGGGCTGCTTTTTCTCCGCGCAGGATCTCCAGGCTTGCGCTGCAGCCCAACCGGTCTGCTCCGGCCTCTATCAATTGACGGGCGAATGCATATTGGCGGATGCCTCCTGAAGCTTTTATGCTGATGGATGGGGGTAAATGCTGACGCATCAACCGGACTGTTTCCAGGGTTGCCCCTTTTTCGGCATATCCGGTGGACGTCTTCAGGAAATCCACCCCGATTTTACTATAGATCTCACAACAACGGATGATGGCAGCCTCCGGCAAAATGCCGGTTTCTATAATGACCTTTATTGTTTTTCCATAAGTATGCACACGATCGGTCAGGGATTGCATCTCCCATTCCAGGAATTCCCATTCCTTCTTTTGAAGAGCTATAAGGTTGATGACGATATCCAGCTCATCGGCTCCATCGGCAATGGCCTGTTCCACCTCTTCGAGTTTGGCTTTCACGCAGGAATAGCCGAAAGGGAAACCGATAACCGTGGCCACTTTCACCAATTGATGCGAACCGTTACCATTTTCCGCCGCCTTCTTCCTGGTATCACTTATCATTTCAACAGCCTGTCTGACCATTGGCGGAGGAATACAAACAGCGGCAAAACCGCATTCGAGAGCTTCACCGCATATCTGGCTGATCTCTTCTGCAGAAGTTGTCGGTTTTAAAATAGTATGGTCGATATAAGAGGCGATTGATGTCACCGGCGAAATATGGTTTATTTTCAGGTGAGGCAAAACCCGGATGATTCGAAACCCGGATAGCGGTTTTTACCGCTGGTAAAAAACAGTACATTCAAAATTACTCCATTTCATTAAATTAGAGATCATTTTTAAAGGATCAAAAATCTATATTCAAAATTACACACACATGAGACATTTACGGTATTGGATCTTTATCCGGGATTGGTTATCCCGGAAATGGCCTGTTATGCTGGCAGGCCTGCTACTGCATGCGATGATTGGCACCGGACAGGTTAGTTTTCCTGTAAATGGCATCGCCGACCCCCGGGAAGGATGTTATGCCTTTACCCATGCCACTCTGGTAAAAGATGCAAAAACCACTATCCCGAATGCCACCTTGCTTATCCGGGACGGTTTCATCCTGGGAGCAGGAACCGGATTGGTAATCCCTAAGGATGCCGTCCTGGTTGATTGCAGCGGGAAATATATCTACCCCTCTTTTATCGATATTTATACCGATTATGGGATAACCGCTCCGGAAAGAAAAAAGGGCGGGTTCGATTATTCGGCTCCGACCCAAATGAATTCTGGCACAAAAGGGGCCTATAACTGGAATCAGGCCATTCATCCCGAGATGGAAGGGGCCCGGCTTTTTTCGGTCGATGATCCCAAGGCCAGACCCTTCCGGGAAAATGGTTTCGGCACGGTACTTACCCATCTTAAGGATGGTATTGCCAGGGGAACAGGAGCTGTGGTTACCCTGGCCGGTGGCCGGGAGAACCTGGTTATCCTTAAGGAGCGGGCTTCCGCTCATTATTCATTCAGCAAAGGCAGCTCCGCGCAAAGTTACCCCGGATCACTGATGGGGGTAATTGCCCTGCTTCGTCAGACCTATCTGGACGGACAGTGGTATAAAGGTCTTAACAATGACCGGGTAGAGGACCAGCATATGCAGACAAGGGAAGGGATAAATATGAGCCTCCAGGCATGGCTGGATGAACAAACCCTTCCCCAGGTTTTCGAGGCGGGTGATAAATGGAGCGATCTGCGTGCGTTTCGTATCGGCGATGAATTCGGTGTAAAATATATCATAAAGGGCGGTGGTAACGAATACCAGCGGATTGCCGCTATTGCAGCCACCAAGGCGACCTTTATCCTCCCGCTGAACTTTCCCCAGGCGATCGATGTGGAAGATCCCGGGGAAGCAAGATATGTATCCCTGGCGGATATGAAACATTGGGAGCTTGCCCCTGGCAATCCTGCCGCCTTTGAAAAAGCAGGAATTTCTTTCTGCCTTACCACCTCCGATCTGAAAGATCCCAAACAGTTTATCGTTAACCTGCGAAAAGCCATTGACTACGGATTGAGTGAAGAAAGGGCATTTGAGGCATTGACCAGGACCCCCGCCCTTTTATTGGGCATTTATGAAAAGGTGGGAAGTCTGGAGACAGGCAAACTGGCAAACTTCCTTATCACCACCGGGCCTGTTTTCCAGGAGAAAACGAACATCATTGAAAACTGGGTACAAGGTGAAAAATACGCGGTGAAAGAGGATGCCTGGAAGGATAGCAAAGGGCAATATAACCTGGTTATCAGTCCGGCCGGGGTTGGTGCCCCGGGCAGTTCCTCCTCCGGAACGCTTACATACAAACTGGATGTAAAATCCTCCGGCTCTGCAACGGTGATCGGGAAAGATACGGCGACGGCGAAGTTTAGCTACGATGGCAAACTCGTTTCGATAAGTTTTAGTCCTGTTGAAACCAATCTTCCGGCAGGGACAAAAAAATCCGGTCAGGCATCGCCTTCTATCCGTCTGAGCGGAGTCGCCGGTGAAGATTCCTGGAATGGAAGCGGAGTAGATACCGCCGGTAACCCAGTGACCTGGACCGCCCTTTATTCCGGGGCAACTGCTTCCAAACCCGATTCGGTCAGAAAAAAAACTCTCCTTACGGGAAAGATAAAATTCCCTTTCAACGGCTATGGATGGGATGTGTTACCAGGCCAGGAAGATCTGCTGATCCGCAGTGCCACCGTCTGGACCAATGAGCAGGATGGTAAACTGGAAAATACGGACGTCTGGATCAGGGCGGGAAAGATCGTGCAGATCGGGAAAGGGATCAATGCGCCCGGTGCAAAGATCATTGATGGGACAGGCAAACATCTGACCGCCGGTATCATTGATGAACATTCCCATATTGCAGCAATGTCGATCAACGAAGGTGCGCAGTCCGTAACTTCGGAAGTACGCATCGGGGATAATCTCAACCCGGAGGATATCAATATTTATCGCCTGTTGAGCGGAGGGGTTACTTCCGCCCATATTCTGCATGGTTCGGCTAATACCATCGGGGGACAGACCCAATTGATCAAATTACGTTGGGGTACAGATGACGAAGGACTTAAATTCAGGAATTGGGATCCCTTCATAAAATTCGCTTTGGGTGAAAATGTAAAAAGAACAACATCGCGTAATAATAACCGGTTCCCCGATACCCGGATGGGCGTTGAAGAAGTATTGATGGATGCGTTTACCCGGGCCCGTGATTATGAGAATCAGCGTAAGACAGCTGAGGCTGGAAAAAAGAAAGGTGCCGGTTCCGTAGCCGTCAGAAGAGACCTGGAACTGGATGCCCTGGTGGAAATTATCAATAAGAAGCGGTTCATAACCTGTCATTCCTATGTGCAAAGTGAGATAACCTCCCTGATGCGGGTCGCTGAAAAATTTGGTTTCCGGGTAAACACCTTTACGCATATATTGGAAGGCTATAAGGTGGCCGATAAGATGAAGGAGCATGGCGCTAATGTGTCCACCTTCTCGGATTGGTGGGCTTATAAGACGGAGGTACAGGATGCGATAGCCTACAATGCGGTGATCATGCAAAAGGCCGGGCTCAACGTATGTATCAACTCGGACGATGCCGAACAGGCCCGTCGCCTGAACCAGGAGGCCGCCAAAAGCGTCAAATACGGAGGCATGAGCGAAGAAGATGCGCTGAAGATGGTCACCCTCAATCCGGCAAAGGCCTTGCATGTGGCCGACCGGGTAGGAAGCATTAAAGTGGGAAAGGATGCAGACCTGGTACTATGGAGCGATAATCCGTTGAGTATTTATGCGCGATCTGAAAGAACCATCGTAGACGGGATTATCTATTACGATGTCGAACGGGATCTGGCTCTGCGAAAAAGCATTGCCGGGGAAAGAAACCGCCTGGTGCAAAAAATGCTTTCTGATAAAAAGGGGGGTGCTTCCATGGCCCCGGCTTCTCCCAATTTCCATACCGAACTACGTTGCGGGGACCATGATGAACAGGACGGCTTGCAGACTATCGTAACCAATATGAACCGCTAAAATCCAGCACATGAAAAAATTAAATTTCAGTATAAATTATCAGCCCATCTGTTTGCTTATCCTATCCGGCCTCTTGTTTTTCCAGGCAACGACACAGGCCCAGGATGATGTCTATCCGGCAAAAGAATATAAAGGAAGGCTCTTCATAACCGGCGGGACGATCCATATTGGAAACGGTCAGGTTATAGAGGGAGGAAGTATAGAGGTGAATAATGGCAGGATCGTACAGGTTGGGCAAAGCCTTGCCATACCATCCGGGGAGGTGAAACTGATCGATGCAAAAGGCAAACAGATTTATCCTGGATTGATCCTTCCGGTAACGGATCTGGGTTTAAAGGAAATTGCAAACGGAGTGAGAGGTTCGAACGATTACCAGGAGCTGGGAGATCTGAATCCCAATATCCGGTCCATTGTAGCTTATAATACAGATTCTAAGATCATTAATACCCTGAAGGCAAATGGCATCCTTCTGGCCGGAATTACTCCTCAGGGGGGAACGATCAGCGGATCTTCCACCGTGGTACAATTAGACGCCTGGAATTGGGAGGATGCCGCTTACCGGATGGATGGGGCCATTCATTTGAATCTGCCGGCCTTTATTTCAAAGACAAATGCTTTCGCTGCTTTTTTTGGTATTCCCCAAACGGCCCAGCAGGAATTAACGAAACAAGCCCTGGAAAAAATAAATGAACTAAAGGTCTTTTTCCGGGAGGCAAAAGCCTATCTCCAGGAAACCGGCCACCGGCAAATCAATCTGAAATTCGAAGCTGTGAAAGGATTATATGCCAAACAGCAGAAACTCTTCGTGCATGCCGATGAGGTCAAACAAATGCTCGTGGCGATCGATTTTGTAAAGGAATTCGGATTCGATGTGGTAATTGTTGGCGGAAGTGAAAGCTGGCAAATTGCGGATCTGTTGAAGCAAAACCATATTGCAGTCATTCTGCAGGAGGAACATGCTTTACCAGTAACCGATGATGACGATGTGGATCAACCGTACAAGACTCCTGCCCAATTACAAAAGGCCGGCGTCCTGTTTGCCCTGAACGATCAGCATGATGAAACCCGTTACCGGAACCTGATGTTCAATGCCGGCACTGCGGCTGCCTATGGTTTGACCAAAGAACAAGCCTTGCAGGCGATCACCCTGAACAGTGCAAAGATCCTTGGTATCGATTACCGCACCGGTTCGCTGGAAGCCGGTAAAGATGCCAATATCGTGATCAGTGGAGGAGATATCCTGGATATGCGTACCAGCCTGATAGAGCACGCCTTCATACAAGGGAGGGAAGTGAGCCTGGAAAATAAACAGACGCAGTTATATAAGCGGTATATGAGTAAGTATGGGTTGCGATAAAACCCAACGGCAAGGCCCCAACCTGTCCTTACCAACGGTTGGGGCCTTGCCGTTTTCAACTATTTCTGCCAGCGGGAATTGCGATCGCCATAAGGAGTGTCCGGCCGCGGCTTGGCCATTTCAATAGAGAGAGTCCTCCCTTCCATTTCGCTACCTTTCAGCTTTTGCATGGCTTCCTCCGCTTCTGCCTCCTGGGGCATTTCCACAAAACCAAACCCGCGGGACCGACCGGTTTCTTTGTCGTTGATGATTTTTGCGGAGGTTACTTTTCCAAAACCCTCAAACAGCGTCTTTAGGTCCTGGTCAGTCACTTGAAAGCCCAGGTTTGAAACGTACATGTTCATACTGTTAAATTAAAAGGTGATAAATGAACTGAGCCGGGAACAATAGAAAGTAGTGGGGGGAAGGGGAATTATGGTTTCAATTACTTAGTGTTGTAGCTCTCAATTATTAATGAATATAAACTTTTCCTATTGAAATTGCAAAAATACTTCCTTAGTACTGGTAACAAACGGCGTTGATATTCATACCGGCACCGACAGAAGCAAACAGGATAAGATCTCCTGTCCGGAGCCCATGATCCGGGACCTGCCCTTTGCGGACCAGATCGAAAAGAGTGGGGATAGTAGCAACGGAGCTGTTTCCCAGCCAGTGGATGGACATGGGCATAATGAACTGCGGGGATACCGGTAAACCATAAAGACTGTAAAACGCTTTTACGATCGCTTCGTCCATCTTTTCATTTGCCTGGTGGATAAAGATCTTTTTGAGATCGTGGATAGATACCCCGCTTTTGTCGAGACATTCCTTCATCGCTTCCGGTACGTAACGGAGGGCATATTCATAGACTTTCCTGCCTTTCATTTTCAGATAACGGGTGGCTGAATCGGACCCGGGGGCATTGGTCCTGCCAAAATCGATATAAGCCAGTTCCTGAAAACTATCCGACCGGATGGAAGACCCGAGTATACCCCTGTCATTGCCCGTGATATCTTTAAATTCGGCAACACAGGCGCCGGCTCCATCGGAAAAGATCATACTATCCCTGTCGTGTTCGTCCAAAACCCTTGAAAGGGTCTCTGTACCAATGATGAGGGAGTTTTTAGCAGCTCCTGCCTTAAAATAAATTTCAGCCTGTATGAGCCCCTGGAGCCAGCCCGGGCAACCGAATAGTATATCGTAGGGAATACAGGAAGGATTGCGGATGCCGAGATCGTGCTTAACCCTTGATGCCAGGGATGGAACGGCATCCGATTGTATGGTGGTTTCCCTAACATTTCCGAAATTATGGGCTACAATGATCTGGTCCAGGGATTGCGGGTCGATACCGCTGTCGGCGATAGCGAGCAACGCCGCTGCCGTGGCCATATCGGAGGCATTGATACCCGAAGGGGCATACCTGCGTTCTTCTATGCCGGTAATCAGCCGGAATTTCTCTATGATTTCAGGCGGAGGGGTATGGATCTGTTGCTGAGATTCTGTAAAAAAGGTATGGGAGGCGAAATCACTGTTTTTTTTAACAGTGGGAGGAATATAACTTCCGGTGCCTGTTATAATGGATCGAAACATACAAAAAGGCTTGGCTGGTTTACCCGGCAGACAATTTTGTTATTTCCATACCATTAAAAATACGGGCCAGGCTGGTATCTTTTGTTCTTTTGTAATTATCGATATTGGATTCCCAAACGATCCGCCAAAGATTCTTAGATTTCAGTTCGTTGTAATCGGCCGTCTTAATGAAGATTCCGGCAAAAGGCTGCCTGGTTTTAAAATTGATCTTAACGGGGGATTTGTCCAGGTACTTTTCCAGTAAAAAATTTTCGATTTGAACGGTTGTCATAAATACATTTTAAAGAACATATGATGAATGGCTATGTAATTTTCCCTGCTTCAGGTTGAAATGGCAGAGTAAATCCATGCTTTTGCTACCGCCTTATGTTCCTGATCGATCTGAATCCTATGATCTTTATGGACTAAGCCAGACCAAAAGAAAGGGTCAATGAGGTTATAAGTCGTGCAAAGGTAAGTCTTTAAAGGGAGAAATACGCATTGTTTTCACAGCAGTGCCTATAGATGGCCTTACCGGTTGTAGCACCGGCATGGGGCAGTGGCTTGAAACCCATGGGAATCACTTACCATTTTACCACTGGGGAGAAGTATTGAACTCGATTACTGAGATCACTTTGCCGGAAACCATCGTTTGATTCAGGGAAGCTATGGCCTGCCTGGCCTCGGCGGCTACGGGCATATCAACGATGGCCATGCCCTTCGACCGTCCATTCAGCTTATCCCGGACAATAGCAGCGGAATTGATTATGCCAAAGGAAGAAAACAGCTTTCTGACGTCTGTATCGCTGACATTAATACTAAGATTAGAGGCGCGAATTTCCATAAACCAGCTTTTAATTAACCAATAAGAATGTCTGAATTGGTTGAACAGAAAGGACTTGAAGAAGACAAGGAAAAGATTGACACCGGCAAGTTAAACTATTTCTTCCACCCGTTCTTTTATTCTTTAATGAATCTGACTGTTTGTTTCTGCCCTACACCACATCTTTCCCGTGACAGTTCTTATATTTTTTTCCGCTTCCGCAGGGGCAGGCATCGTTGCGTCCGATCTTTGGTCCGACTTTTACCGGTTCCTGTTTAACGGCTTCATTGGGTTCGTAATAATCGCCGCCGCCTTCCTGTACCGGACCGTGAGGCGCCTGTCGGTTGTTCTGATCGCCAGACGGTACCATCTCGTCTTTGCGCACCTTCAGTTTGCTCATATCCGTTTTCTCTTCTTTTCCTTCGCGGATACCGCTGCCGGAGTGACGACCGTCGCTATGCGCTATGGCGCTATGACAAAGGAAACTGACGATATCCTTATTCACTTCGCTATCCATTCGGCGGAAGAGTTCGAAAGCTTCCATTTTATAGATCACAAGGGGATCTTTTTGTTCCAGATAAGCCGTCTGAACACTCTGCTTCAGATCGTCCATCGAACGCAGATGTTCTTTCCAGGTATCGTCTATTATGGAAAGAGTGATCTGTCTTTCTACGGCATTCATTAATTCTCTTCCTTCGCTGGTCAGGGTCTTATCCAGGCTCACATGTACATTAGTGGATTTTTTCCCGTCTGAAAAAGGCACGACCACATTCTGGATATGATTACCCTGGGTAAGCCGGATATTCTTAAATGCGGGAACGGCATGTTTGCGAAGATCTTCCAGTTTACGCTCATAATTATGAGTGGCTTCCTGGTATAACTTTTCGGAAAGGGAAGCGGCATCGGTTTTCAGGAATTCTTCCTGGCTGATCTGCGTATCGATCCCGAAATTGACGATGGTGCTTAGTTTGAAACCTTCAAAATCCTCCATTTCCCGGAAAGAGCTGACCAATCCTTCTGCCACCACATAAAAGGCATTGTCCAGGTCGAGGGCAAGTCTTTCTCCAAAAAGGGCGTGGCTGCGTTTCTTATAGACAACATTACGCTGTTTGTTCATGACATCGTCATATTCCAACAGTCGTTTACGGATACCGAAGTTATTTTCTTCCACCTTTTTCTGGGCCCGTTCGATGCTTTTGGTTACCATACTATGCTGGATCACTTCCCCTTCCTTATAACCCATTTTATCCATAAGCGAGGCGATACGGTCGCTGCCGAACATCCGCATCAGGTCATCCTCGAGGCAAACATAGAATTGCGTCGTACCGGGATCACCCTGACGGGCAGAACGTCCGCGCAATTGCCTGTCCACACGACGGCTTTCATGCCTCTCCGTACCGACGATCGCCAGACCTCCTGCTTCCTTTACGCCTGGTCCGAGCTTGATATCCGTACCACGGCCGGCCATATTCGTGGCGATCGTAACGGCTCCGGAAAGACCAGCTTCGGCTACCACCTGGGCCTCCCTTGCATGTTGTTTGGCGTTCAGTACATTATGCGGTATTTTTTTCACCTGCAACATCTTGCTGAGCAATTCGGATACTTCCACCGAAGTCGTACCGACCAGTGAAGGACGTCCGTCTGCACGAAGACGTTCGATCTCGTCGATAATGGCCTTGTATTTTTCGCGTTTGGTCTTAAAAACAAGATCCTGATGATCCTTCCTGATAGCAGGAACATTGGTAGGAATGGTTACCACGTCTAATTTATAGATATCCCACAATTCGGAGGCTTCCGTTTCCGCCGTTCCGGTCATCCCGGCCAGCTTGTGGTACATACGGAAATAGTTCTGTAAAGTAACGGTGGCGTATGTCTGGGTAGCCGCTTCGATCTTGACATTTTCTTTGGCTTCAATGGCCTGATGTAATCCGTCGCTGTAGCGCCTGCCGTCCAGGATACGTCCCGTCTGTTCATCTACGATCTTGACCTGGCCTTCCATGACCACGTATTCCACATCTTTATCGAATAAAGTGTAGGCTTTCAGTAATTGCTGGACGGTATGGATACGATCGGCCTTAACCGCATAATCGTTTAGCAGCGCTTCCTTCTGCTGCAGCTTTTCTTCAGGGGATAATTCACCTTTTTCAATTTCGGCCAGTTTGACGCCTATATCCGGCAACACAAAGAATTCCGGATCTTCCCCTTCGCGGGTAATCATCTGGATTCCCTTATCCGTCAGATCCACTGAATTATTCTTTTCATCGATATGGAAAAAAAGTTCTGCGTCCACTTTGGGCATTTCCTTCTGCTGATCTGCCAGGTAATAATTTTCCGATTTCTGCAGCTTGACCTTAATACCGGGTTCACTGAGAAATTTGATCAGGGCGCTCGATTTCGGGAGACCACGGTGAGCACGGACCAGGGCAAGGCCTCCGTCTTTCGGATCATCGTTGCCTTCACCCATTTTTTTGCGGGCTTCGATCAGGAACTGATTGGTCACTTTCCGTTGTACATCGAAAAGTTTTTCCACCCGGCTCTTAAGTATATGATATTGCTGATCATCGCCTTTCGGGACGGGCCCGGAAATGATTAACGGTGTACGGGCATCATCGATCAATACGCTGTCCACTTCATCGACCATGGCGTAATGATGTTTGCGCTGTACCATTTCATCGGGGGTATGCACCATATTGTCACGGAGATAGTCGAACCCGAATTCATTATTTGTGCCATACGTTATATCCGCCTGGTAAGCTTTGCGGCGCGAACTACTGTTTGGCTCGTGTTTGTCGATACAATCTACAGTCAGACCCAGCCATTCGAAGATCGGACCGTTCCATTCGGAGTCACGCCGGGCCAGGTAATCGTTCACCGTTACAATATGCACGCCTTCGCCTGCCAGTGCATTCAGATAGGCCGGCAAAGTGGATACCAGGGTCTTTCCTTCCCCGGTGGCCATTTCAGCGATTTTTCCCTGGTGAAGTACGGTACCTCCGATCAATTGTACATCATAATGCACCATATTCCAGGTAATCGGGCTGCCGGCAGCCATCCAGGTGTTCTGATAAATAGCCTTATCGTCCTCTATGCGGATATGCTCTTTTTTAATACTTAGGTTACGGTCCAGTTCGGTAGCCTGGGAAACCAGCTCCTTGTTCTCTTTAAAACGACGGCCTGTCTCTTTTACGACGGCAAAGGCTTCAGGCAGGATAGCTTCCAGCACTTCCTCCACCTGTTCGTCTTTTTCTTTTTTCAGTTTGTCGATCTCCTGGTAAATGACATCCTTTCCGTTTATATCACTGAAAGGAAGCTCTTCGGCCCTTTTATTAAGATCTGCGATCTCTGTGTCGATTTTGCTTAAATGGTCTTTGATCCGGTCCCTGAATTCTACTGTTTTGGCGCGCAATTGATCGTTGGAGAGGGATTGGTAGGCCGCAAAGTGCTGGTTGATCCGCCCTGTGAGTGGTTGAATCAGCTTGATATCCTTTTCAGACTTATTGCCTCCGAATATTTTCGATATAAAACCTAACATAATATCTTGTATTGAATGATTTTGAGATTCGAAAAGATTATTCCTGTCAAATTTAATGCTACCCTTGCCGATAGGCCAAATTGACAGGGAAGCAAAGGTACGAAAAGACCCCGGAAGAAAGGCAAGAAACAGACCTTAATAAGAGTCTGAAAGACAAGGAGATTGGTATATTAATTATACTTTATAAGAAGTGCCTGGCGCCAGGGTGCAGGATGGCAAATGGGGATCCGGATAATGACGCTGCGGCGGAAGTCTTGATCCGTTATTGCCATTTCTTCTATCTGGTTTTACAACAATTTTTTTGGTAATGACAAAAAAGTTAGTAATTTTAGGAATATTTAGTAAAGCTGAGATTAAATACCACTAAAATTATTAGTCTATGTCAGTTGCCGGACAAAATCTGAAATACCTTCGCAAATTGCGGGGATGGACCCAGGAAGAGTTTGCAGCCAAATTGGGGATCAAACGATCCTTGTTGGGGGCTTATGAGGAAGAAAGAGCAGAGCCCAGGATCGAGGTGTTGGAAGTGGTGGGCGACCTTTTTAAATTGACCCTGGATGAATTATTGCGGAAAGAATTAAGCGATTCCAAAGGCAGCTATCTGTCCAAACGAAGAGCCCAGAAAATGATCTCGGCCTCCAATGAGATACAATTAGTGCCGGTAAAGGCGGCTGCAGGTTATCTGGCGGGATATGCGGATCCTGAATTTTTGGATGAACTAAATACGTTTACCCTCCCCATGCTGGCACCAGGGAATTACCGGGCTTTTGAAATCGTAGGGGATTCCATGCTGCCAACGACAAGCGGTTCGGTGATCGTAGGCGAAAAGGTGGATGATCTGGAGGAAGTAAAGAACAATCAAACCTACGTATTGGTTTCGCGCAATGAAGGCATAGTCTACAAACGGGTTATGAAGAATAATAAGACCAGGAGCAAATTTACCCTGGTCAGTGATAATACTGCCTATCAGCCTTATAATGTAAATGCAGATGATGTTATAGAAGTCTGGAAAGCCCAGATGGTCATCAGCAAAGCCAATACCCAGCACCGGTGGGATGTCAATCAATTGGCAAGTCTGGTAAGCAATTTACAGGATCAGGTCAGCGTGCTGAAGAAAAAGATGAATTAAGGATAATAAAGGGAAAATTAGTAGGAGTAAACGTTTGAGCTATATCGTTAGCCCTGGTAATTAGCAGAGGCTCTGCTTTGGCGTCAGTGGGCAATATATCCGGCACTTTTAAGGGTTTCTGCCATTTTTCCTACCATACTTTGGTTTAACTCTTTTTTTCCATTATGGTAATATTTTCCTTTCGTCTCTAATTGAGCCACCCAGATTGGCAAGCTGCTGGTTTTTGAATTTAGCAAATAACATTGAAAGGCTGCATTGAGTGTTTGGTTAGATTCATCACCATCTCCCGAGAAAAGGTTCTTTATACTTTTGTAACTATTCCATTTATTTTTGTCGTCCCTAACCTCCTCATGGAGGAAACCTCGAACATTTACCACAAGAATGGCATCGATGGACAGTAGGTCAATTTGTTTTCTAAATTCATCATAACTATTTCTATGGATATCGAAAAGGGCGGAAGAGGTAACAATAATGGTTCCTGAGGTAGTTAGGTTTTTCGAGATGGTATTTTCAACGAAGACCCGCCCTTCTAAATTGTCCTCCTTTAAAAAGCAGGTTTTGACGCAGATATTATAAGTATTGGAATCGAGCATATTAAAATAACAGGCTTCATCCAGGTAGATGGCCAGGATTTTAGTATAAGGCACCGTTGGTTCCTTTTTGGTGAAAATCTTAATGGTTGACGTGGCACAACCAGATAAAAACAGGGCAAAACCGAATAGGAAAAGGGTAGACTTCATATATGTAAAATCGCTTAGGCGTTAAGGGTGTAGAATCTGTATAATTTACTGTATCTGAATGATCATTCCTGAATTTCTTTTCGGCGGCGCCTTCCTGGAAATAGCAGGCTCTTCTGAAATAACTCCCTGTTCTCCTGATTGCCTGTTGTTATGCAGTTCGCGACCCCGGATGGGAAAGTCGGCAGCAGATGGATCCGGCGGCAAAATCGCAAATACATTTTCGTGGGGTGCAGGGTCGATAGATGCCATTCCGGTGAAACGGCTGAATGCGGGCAGCACGGCGTAATCATCCCCAAAATAGAAACAGGGGAATCGAAGCGATTGTTTGCCCATTCCGTTTATCCGGATGCCGGGATGAAGATGCCCGGAGAAGCTGTAGGTCCCGGGGAAAGGGTTCGCGGCGATGTCCGTAATATCATGGATAAAGGCGAATGCGCCTGCCTCCCATTTCAACGGGCTTACGTCGATGCCGGATGCCCGGTACCAGTCTTCGTGCAGAATATCATGATTGCCTTTGATCAGCCGGAAAATAAGTTGCGGGAAATTCTCTCTCCATTTTCTGAACAGATCCAGTTCTTTGTTTTCACGGCTGTGGAAAAGGTCTCCTACGATCAGCAATTGTTTGGGCTGAAAATACTGGATCTGGGACAGCAGGCGGAAAAGATCTTCCTGGTAAACGGATGGAGGTACGGCAATGCCTGACTTCCGGAAATGCCCTGTCTTTCCAAAATGAAGATCCGATAAAATAAGCGCTTTTTCCTCTTCCCAGAAAATACATCGTTCTGGAGAAAGCCATAATTGTTGCCCTTTGAGTTTATATGGAAATGCTGGTTGCATAGTGAACGAACAAGGACGCAAATGTACAAAAGTAGCAGTAACTAAATGATGCTGGATAAGAAGAGAATTCTTTTTTCTACCTGTAGAAAGGTAAAAGGTAGGAAGCGGTCTGCTTAAATTCTTATTTTAAGGTCTTTTTTACTTTGCGGACAAAACCCTCTGATACTTCAGCCAGATTGGCGACTTTGAGAATGGCAAAATCAGTATTAAGCAAAAGGTTTTCAACCAGCTTAATGGCCTTTTTTTCTTCACCTTTTTTTTCACCTATCAGGTAGAAAATATCCTTTTCTTTCTTAATATATTTTGCAATGCTATCCATGATTGTCATATTGATGGACCTGCGTGATTAGCGGCTTCTTCTTAGTCATATACAAGCGTTCTGTTTGACAAAAACAAATGTATAATAAAAGTGGACTAAAAAGACCGCATTGGAAAAATAAATATAAAATTTAGCCGCTTATTGCATAACTGCAGGAATTGTAGCCTTCAGACTATCTGCCCAACCCATCAGCTGTTTTTTTTCTCCTTCCGTAAGCCGCGCGTTCCCATGGATCCACAGATAACTGTCCAGGGGCATTCCATCTTCTTTGATCTGTTCGGTAATTTCTTTTAATTTTTTTGCCTGTTTTTTCGCCGGATAAGATCCGAACTCGGAGAAATTCAGATCCCATTTTCCCTGATCGACATGATACTGGAGATACCAGGCTACCGGTTGGATGCGGTTATACCAGGGGTAGAAAGTATTGTTGCTGTGGCAATCATAGCAGGATCGTTGAAGTATATGCAACACTGTATCCGGAATGGGATAACGCCGGGTTATATCATTTGAGGAAAGAGAGCCGGAACGGTTCTCCGCTGGCCGGATGAATTGGATCAGGATCAGGATGACCAGGAAAGATAACAGGATCTTTTTTCTCATGATTGTTTTTTGCAAAGCCAAATTATACAATATCGTTCAAAACCGGCGGCTTGCCCTCCTGTTTTCTTTACGCAAAAAGTACCGGTCTAGCGTAACTGGGCCTGCATTTTCCTGACCCTGTCTTCCAGTTTTTCCGATGAAAGATCTTCACGCATGCTGTCTACTTTCAGGGGAAAACAAAAAGGAGTCAGCCTGGATGGCACACGGATCACGATATTCCCCTGCCGGATCCGCTCCAGCATATTACGTAGTCTTTGTTCTTCCATTTGTTGCTCCATCACTTCATTGTAGGCCTGGCGGATCAGTAAATTATGGGGGTCGTATTCAGCGAACACATTAAATAGCAGGGAGGCAGATGATTGAATATGCCTGGCCTTTTTGTATTCTCCGGGATAACCCTGGAAGATCAGACCGCCGATCACGGAGATATCGCGGAATTTTCGCCGGGCCATTTCGGCGCTGTTGACGCTGCGCTGGATATCGGCACTAAGATCAGCCGGGCTGAATAAATCATATGCATTGGTATCGTCGACGGGAATGGGCTGGTCGCTCAGTAATTCAAACCCGTAGTCATTCATCGCAAAGGAAAAACTGATAGGGGTGATCCGGCTGATCCGGAAGGCAAGCAAAGCCGCCATGGCTTCATGCACCAGTCTTCCTTCGAACGGGTACACGAACAAATGAAAACCATCTTTGGTCTCGATGTGCTCGATCAATAATTCGTTCTCACGAGGCATATAAGAAAGTTCTGCTTGCAGATCGAAGAGTGGTTTAAGGACCTTCAATTCAATATCGGCGGTAAGCGATTTATCGTTTTTAACAGTCATTTCCGCCGCTTCATCCAGTTTTTTCCGTAGCATTAACCCCAGGTTGGCCGAAAGGGGCATGCGACCTCCGTTCCAGCTGGGTACGATGGACTTCTTCGCATTGGATTTCCTGACCAGTGCAGTCATGTCCTTGATCAGGACAAATTCCAGGTTCCTGCCGGCCAGGGTGAAAACATCGCCGGGCAAAAGACGGGAAATGAAATATTCTTCGATCACACCGATATACCCGCCGGAAATGAATTTTACTTTCAGCATGGAATCGCTGACAATCGTGCCGATATGCAGCCGGTGACGCATGGCGATACGGCGGCTATTGATCTTATACAAACCCGTTTCCAGGATCTCCACCTTCCTGAATTCATCATATTGGTGGAGGGCCTCTCCACCTTCTGTGATAAAATGCAGGATATCCTTCCATTCTTCCTCCGTCATCGGCCCATAACAATAGGTGGATTTAAGCTCCCTGAAAATTTCATCGGGATAAAACCCCTCCGAGATAGCGAGGGTGGAAAGATATTGGATCAACACATCGAAACAAAGCATCATCGGTTCGCGGCTCTCGATGAGATTGATCTTCATCGCGGATTTAAGAGCGGCCGCTTCCACCAGTTCCAGGGAATGGGTGGGCAGGAAATAAATTTTGCTGGTTTCGCCGGGTTGATGGCCGCTTCTGCCGGCTCTTTGGAGGAAACGTGCCACTCCCTTGGGGCTTCCCACCTGAATGACCGTCTCAACCGGCCGGAAGTCGACGCCCAGATCCAGGCTTGCCGTACAGACGACCGCCTTGAGTTTGCCGTTGTGCAGGGCATCCTCTACCCAGTTGCGGAGATCCATATCGATGGAACCGTGATGAAGGGCGATCGCACCGGCCAGTTCCGGGCAGGCGGTGAGCAAGGATTGGTACCAGGTCTCGCTCATCCCCCGGGTATTAATGAAGATCAGGGTAGTCCGGCTTTTTTCCAGGATAGGGATCACTTTATGAATAAGTTTCAGACCGAGATGACCTGCCCAGGGATATTTTTCAATTTCATCCGGCAGGATAGACTCTACTTCTATACGTTTGCGGATATCTGCTTTAACGATAAAAGTTTGGGGGCCCTTTGCCCTCAGGTCCTCTGCTTCCCGGCCGCGGTCCGGCCTGCCTTCGCGGGAAGCCAGCAAAACATCCTTGGCCTGCTCCAGATTTCCAATGGTTGCGCTGATACCAATAATGGATAATCCTTCATTTTTTACCCCCGAGATCCTTGATAAGGCGAGTTCGACCTGAACGCCGCGTTTGCTGCCCAGCAGTTCATGCCATTCGTCTACGGCAAGGATCTTCAGCGATCGGAAGACATTTGGATACTCTTTTTGCGCCAGTAAAAGGTGCAGGCTTTCCGGAGTAATGATAAGTACTTCCGGCATCTTACGTTTTTGTTTCTGCCTCTCACTCATTTCCGTGTCCCCGTTACGAATCCCTACCCGCCAGGCCAATCCCAATTCCCGGATGACCTCTTCCATGGCGCGGCCGATATCTTTGGCCAGCGCACGTAAAGGCGAGATCCATAATAATTGAAGACCTGCCCCGGACCTGGTCCGGAAATCAGTTGGATGGGTATTTATAAAGTCGATAATGGCACCCAGAAATACGGAAAAAGTTTTTCCGCATCCTGTCGGGGCATTGACGAGGCCGGAACGGCCTTCCATGATATATTGCCAGGTCTCTTCCTGGAACGCAAATGGTTTTTGTTCTTTGGCCGCCAGCCACTCCCGGATGATCTTATAACCTTCTGTTTTCTTCAGCGTCACGATAGGAAAAACTACCATTTTTATTTTATTCAAAAAAAAGAATTTTATCCTCCGTTCATCAGGCTTTTCCCCTGTTTAACACCTGCGGGTTAATACTGTTTTAATTTGAATATTAAATTTTTCCCCAGCACTTCCCGGTAGTAGAAAAAACCGAATCCATTGTTTAACTTAAAAGAAAAAAGCCATGCCTGCCTACCTTTCCCTTGCGATTATTTTGCTGGCTCTCAGTTCCTGCTCCACTTACCAGTATGTAACACTTAACTCCCCGGAGATTCCCAAGAATGATAAAAAAGAATTTATCCTGGAGAACGACACCATGAAACTCACTTATAACTTTCATGGGCAGGGAGGGCCGATGAACGTAACAATTTTTAACAAGACGGCCCAGCCTTTATATGTGAACTGGAAAAAGTCCGCCCTTGTCCGGTATGGACAAACGCTTAGTCTTTATAACAGGAAGGTAGAGGTCACTGGAACGGCAAGTACAACATCCTTTGCTGTCGGCCGGGGAGTATCAACGGGTTTCTCTGATCTGTCCGCTTCATTTGAACTTCCGGCAGGCATTGAATTTATAGCGCCATCCAGCTATATCAGCAAAAGCCTGATAAACGTTCTTGATGCTGAGGTCCCGGATATAGCAGCAGAGGAGAAAAATGCAAAGCTGGTAAAGCTGCAGGATCATGATGGAATGACCACCAAATTCAAACGGATCGTTTTCGATGAAAAAGGATCTCCCGTTCAATTTACCAGTTATATCACTTTCGTGCTGGGTAAAGATGCGAATGGGGAATTTAGCCTTAAACATAATTTCTATGGAATGGAAGTCCTGCTGACGGCCAATGAGCCCGATACGTTTGGATTGTACACGGCAGACGGAGATAAATTATATGTAAAACAAGCCTTGTAGCAGACCGGCAGTTTACATTATTCCCGCCAAAGCATTTCCGGTAAAGTTGGCGTATTTCCTGGCGGCCTTTACGATTAAGGGATAGGCAGACTTGTTTAATGTGATAAAAGGGTGAGGGATGACAAAAGTACCTGCCTGGTTTATTTTATGATCCCAGGTGCCGGCAATTTGTCCGTCGATAACCAGTACCGGTTTAAAAAGATCATTTTGAAAGTCCCTGCCCGATGGTTTGGATGGTCTGAGCTGCAAAATATCCGAATGATCCTTGTAGGCCACAGTAAATTCATCGGACACCGGCAGCAATTGAAGGGAGGTACGCCCGGCCGGAAGGATGGGAAGATCAGCTGCAAACCAATAGGCCTGCCCATTCACTACCGAATAGATTAACTCCTTTTTGTTCATTTCCAATCCTCTTTTCGCATCGGATAAAGCCAGACCGCTCCAGGTTGAGAAATCGCATAGGGTTGCCGGCCCCCTGCTTACAAAATAGCGGTTTGTCAACAGGGCGATGGCTGCTTCTTTACCTGGATATTTGAGATTGGGTACTCTTTCCTCCAGCAAGGCATAAGTGAATTGTTTACCCTGTCTTCCTCCACTGCAGATAATACCGTCCAATTCGGCCTCCATCAGTAAAAAATTAATTCTTAATTCATCGGTTTCGATCCTTTCTTTTTTAAGCGCTGCTAATAGTTCCGGTCGGGTGAGTTGTTTGCCTCCGGCCAGGGCCTTCGAAAAAATGTTTTTACTGCGTTTAAGTAAATAATCGCCAATACCGAGTTTGTGGTGCAGGTTTTTATTGAATGCCTTTATCGTTGGAGAGGTCAGGGTGAGTATCCAGCCAAGATCCGAAGGTAAAACAAAATGCCAGGCAGGTCTTAGCATATGGGTTCGGAGTATCTTCCCTTCATTAAAATCCCTGTCTATTTCAGCTTCCGTAATATCCTTCAGCCGGTTGCCGATCGCCCATTTGGCCTCGTCATAATCCTGCGCCTGAATGCAACCCATCCACCCGATCAAATCAGCGGGCCTTGAAAAACGGGTTTCCATGATCTGCTGACTGACCAGGCGAAGTTGGGCTATATCGTTACTTGTCACCTTAGTTTTTTAGTTGCAGAAGAGCTTCCCGCAGCTCCTTACTATAAGACTCCGGTACTTCCAGTGCGGCAAAACGTCCTCCTTTATCCAGTTTCGAATAACGCTGCAGGTTCAGCCTGCGTTCAGCCCATTCTTTCGGTGTATCACTATCAGCAGGGAATATGCTCATCGCAGCAGGGACGGTTACTTTTTCCATCGGCTTGGGGCCTCCCTGGCCATATACGGCGCGGGTATCTATCAGGTATCTCCGGATAGAGGTATTGATCGTTTGGGTTACCCAGTAGATCATGATATTGGTGAGTAATTCATCTTTGGAAAAACTATTGGCGATATCTCCCTTCGTATCGCTCCATGCGTAGAATTTTTCCAGGATCCAGGAGGCAAGGCCGACCGGTGAATCATTAAGGCCGTAACCTAAAGTCTGCGGTTTGGTGGATTGGATCATATTAAATGCGCCTTCTGCAAAAAACCAATACTGGATCTTCTGGCCGAATGCCTGCTCCGCCGGAGAAAAGGATGCCCAGTCCTCCGTTCCATTCGGATACCCGGCATCGGTGAGATGGATTCCCTTTACTTTATCCGGGTTTGCGGCAGCCAGGGAGGTAGTTACAGCAAAATCGCCTGCTGCAAAATAACTCTGATAGCCCAGCACTTCTGTCATTAATTTTGCCCATAACTGAGCAGTCTTTTCCGAGGATACACTCACCCGGTCAGAAAAACCATGCCCGGGCATCGAGGGAATGATCAGATCGAAAGATTGATCTGCAGTGCCGCCATAACCGGCAGGGTCAGTCAGCATGGGGATAACTTTGTAAAAACGGTAAAAGCTGTCAGGCCATTCATGGGTCAGAATTAGCGGTTGCGGGTTGGGTCCTTTACCTTTCACATAGATAAAATGGATCCCGATGCCGTCTATGTCCACCTTGAACTGGGGAAAGCTGTTCAATAGCGTTTCCTGTTTGCGCCAGTCATAGGTATTTTGCCAATACTCAACCAGTTCCCGCAAATAAACGGGATTGGTCCCATAATCCCAGCCGGCGTTTTCGGGAGAATCCGTCCAGCGGGTTTGTTTCATTCTTGTCTTAAGATCATCTATTACATTTTCGGCTACATCGATAGAAAAGGAGGGTAGTGTTTGCATGATTGCTTCGTATTAGTTGAATACAAAGCTAAAAGGCCTAAGTGACAGCTGTATGTCAGTTGGGAATTGCCCCTCGAAGATTTATGAAAAATTCACGGAATCTGCTAATGAAACCGGTCACGCGATCTAACCTATTTCCTGCAGGACTGCCTTTAAACGCTCTTTCAGCAACCCTTTCAGGCTTACAGGTTCTATTATCGAGGCAAAATCGGCAAACGTGATATACCACCTGGAAAAGGCTTCCAGGCAGGGCGCCTCGAAATACATACGGATATGGTTTTTAACCTGTTTTTCCTGGGTAAAACCGTAATTGAATTTATGTTCCTGAAGATATCGGGCTTTATCCGATCGTACGTCGATGACGACGGGGAAAAAGATCTGTTTAGCTGATATCTTTTCGAAATAATCCTTCATGGTCATATGCTCCCGATGGAAGGGCTTTCCGGAAGGAGAAAGGGCCAGTATCCGTTCCGTCCGGAATGACCGGTAATCTTTCAGGGTATGACAGAAGGCCAGGGCACTCCAGGATCCGTGTTCATGAAAGATCCCAATGGGGTCGATGTCCCGTATCGTATTGCTGTTCTCTTCACTTTCATAGGTAATTCGGATCATTTTCTTTTCTGAGATACTTTTGATCAGGGCAGGCAAGGTATCATTAAGGAGATGATTATGGCGGGAATTCTGATGTTTAACCGTAATGCTGTTCTCCATTTGTTCCAGCTTGGATTTCTCCGCGCTGCGGAGTACCGCTTTTACTTTAAACATGGCGGACTTGAACAGCTCGCTGTTATGGATATCCGCATGATTCTCGAGAAACTTTTCAGCCATCAGAAAAGCAAGTACCTCTTCTTCCGTGAACATAACCGGCGGCAAGCGATATCCTTCCATGATGGAATATCCCAATCCTTTTTCCCCGATGACAGGAACGCCTGCTTCTTCCAATGACCGGATATCCCGGTAAACGGTTCGCAAACTAATTTCAAAACGATCGGCAATATCCTGTGCCACTACAATCTTTTTGGATTGGAGGTGAATGAGGATGGCAGTAAGGCGGTCGAACCTGTTCATGCTGTGAAATAATTATTTTTGATCCTCACAAAGTCTTCAGGTATTCAATAACCGCCTTCCTCTCCTTATCGGTGAGTTTATCACCGAAAGTATGGCCGTAATTACCGTACCCCGGCAGATCCGTATTATAAACGGTGGAGGCTCCCGGCCCTGTCTTTGGCGCAGTTTCAACAGTAAATTTCCATCCCATCTGTTCATAGTCGTAAACCGGGTTGGAAAAATCCCTGGACCAATAAGCCGGTCTTGTTTTGCTGTTCAATACCCCTTCCAGGGTAGGAACAGATCCATTGTGCAGATAGGGAGCAGTTATCCAGATGCCGTCCAGGGGCGGAGCGATATAGCCGGAGAAAGGAACGAGACGGGCGGGATGGTCGCTGGTAGCAAACCAGCTGTTATTGAACCAGTTTACGAACTGGGGGCTTTGATAATTATTTTTATACAGAAAAGAATCCGTTTGAATGATTGATTCGGGGATCAGGAGGTTGGGATAATCATCTAATGCACCTTTCCCTCCATTCTTTTCTTTATCGCCGTAATTTCCATGGCATTTTGAGCAATTTTCGACGAATAGAACGCCACCTTTCCTGGCCAGGGTCGAATTTACCGGGTTGGGATATTTTGGTGGTTCAAGAGAATATATATAGGCGAGCACATCATTAAAATGACTGTCGACTTCTCTTGATTCAGCGGTATCGTTCACCGTCAATAAATTGGAGGCCATGAGGAACTTACCGAAATCTCCCCTGCCAAAACCATTGTAGAACATGGCATGTTTCTTTTTTAGCAGCCACCAGGGGGGAGTATCTGAAGGGATGACCTGTTCGGGGATATCCAGAAGTGGTTCGGTGCTCCAGCGGAAAGTAACCGGATCCCTGTGCGCTACAAGAAGGGCGGCCAAACGGTCGGCCGCATTGACGCCTCGCACTTGTGTGTACAATTGACCGCTGATTGTTTGAACCACTTTCAGAAAGGGTTCCGCTGCCTCATATTTGCGCGGGTCGCCCTTCTTCAGGAATTTTTCCGCCATGGCGGAAGTTTGCGGATTCAGTTTTTGATTATTGGTAAAATCGATCTGGGTATTGCCGAGACCGATGATCAGTTTGTTGTCGAGAACCTGCGCATGGCATTGCAGACAATTCGGGGCCACCACCGTTTCTCCGTTTGGTGCTTTTACAGCGGTATATTCATGGCTTATATCCGAATTGAGACCATCGCGCTGCAGATAATTATTTTTGTTTTTTCCGATGCCCAGCAGAAAAAAATTATAGGGAATCCCGCTTTTCAGGTAATCGCCGGTTGTCAGATAGGAGAAACCCCGGACAGCATCACCGCTCCGCTGGGGGCTGGATGGTATTGTTACCGGTTTGTCTTCCTTGTAGAGCTGGAATACTGAGGTAAAAGCCAGCCCCGTCATCCCTGCCAGGGCGAATATCAACAGTTTCATAATTGTAAGTTACGATTTTCAGACTTGAAGCTACAAGCTTCAAGCCAGAAATAGCCTCAAGCTTTATACATGGGTACTTCTTTTCAAAAAATTCCATACCCTAAAATACAAATCCATTTTACCGGGACAATAAAATATTTTTCAAATCCTCCAACGTATTGATCTCCTCTGGTTTTTTATCTTTCCGCCACCGATTGATCCTCGGAAAACGAAGGGCTACGCCTGACTTATGCCGGTTGGATGCGGCAATTCCTTCGAAGGCGATCTCGAAAACCAATTCGGGTTTAACAGTGCGTACCGGTCCGAATTTTTCCAACGAATTCTTTTTCACAAAGGCATCGACTTCGCTCAGTTCTTTATCCGTAAGCCCCGAATAGGCCTTGGTAAAGGTCACCAGTTTGTCGCCATCCTTAACGGCGAAAGTATAATCCGTATAGAGGTTACTGCGGCGGCCATGCCCCTTTTGCGCATAGATCATAACGGCATCGATCACCAGAGGATCGATTTTCCATTTCCACCAGTCGCCCCTTTTGCGTCCGACCTGGTAAGGGGAATCTTTTTTCTTAAGCATTAACCCTTCACTGCCCATTTCCCGGCTATGGGAGCGGATCTCTTTTAATTCCCCCCAACCGGAAAAGGTGATAACCGGTGACAATTGCAGGGCCGGATCATTTGCCCCTTCGACATAGGTTTCTAACAGGGCTCTTCTTTCCCAAAGAGGTCTTTCCCGAAAGTCCAAACCACCGGATTCCAGCAGATCGTATGCGATAAATCCGGCAGGGGCTTCTGTCAATTGTTTTTTGGTAACATTCTTTCTTCCGATCCGGGTTTGCAGGGCTGAAAAAGGAAGAGGTATGAACCTGTATCCGGTAGCAAACCCAGACGCATCGATAAGATTCGTAGTAAGACTGATGATTTCTCCATCGATCACGGTCCCATCGGGGAGCTTTTCTTTTAAGGATTGGTATTCAGGGAATTTATCGGTCATCAGTTCTTCACCCCGGCTCCAAACGAATAAATCCCCGCCCCGTTTGACAAGCTGGCCCCGGATGCCATCCCATTTCCATTCCGCCTGCCATTGTGCAGGTTCCCCAAGGGCGGCGATCTCATCCTCCAAGGCATAAGCCAGGTAAAATGGATAGGGCCGGGAAATGTCCAGCGCCGCCGTTTCTTCGCTGAGCAAGGCTTCGAAAGATGTGGTATGCGGGTCCCAGTTACCGGTGATGCGGTGGGCAATAACCGAAGGGCTCACGTTGACGGTTCTGGCCAGGGCATTTACGATCGTCTTTTGGGAAATGCCGATGCGAAAACCCCCTGTGATCAGTTTATTAAAAACGAAACGTTCTTTCCGGCTCATCGTTTCCCAACAACTGACCACGAACGCCTTCTTATAAATTTCTTCCTCTTTTCCTATCGATCTTAGTTTGTCAAGGTAAAACGAGAGGGTTTGTTTGGGTTCATCCATGTCCTCCTTTTCAAATTTCACCAGTTGATGTTCCGGCAGCAATAAGGCGATGGTTTCTGCCAGGTCGCCGACCGTATGATAACATTCTTCGAATAACCATTGGGGCAAACCGGTAATTTCCCTGCACCAACTTTGCAATTGTGTAGAATTGACGGCGCGTTTGGGTTTTCTTCCGCTGAACAGGGCAACCACCCATACTTTGTCCTGATCTACGGCAGAGGCAAAAAAGTCGGAAAGGGCTTCCAGTTTATCGTTGGTCCTGGTGCTGGTGCCCAGAAGGATTACCAGTTCCGCAAAAGCGGCCAGCCCTTCAGGCTTTTTATCCATAACGTTGCTCATTCTTTATCCGTTGCATTTTTCATGCCTTCCGGGTTCCCCCCTGTTTCCTCATCGTCCCCATACTCTGTTTTTACCTCACCCGCTTCGATCCCCGATTCATTGAGGTATCGGCTTAGAGCGGCCTGGAAACCATGAGTTACAAATACTTTTTGGGCCTCCGTAGCCTTGATGGCCTGTAACAAACCTTTCCAGTCTGCATGATCGCTTAAGGCAAAACCGGCGTCGGCATTCCTTCTGCGTATATTTCCCCGGACCTGCATCCAGCCGCTGCATACTCCGGTTTCATAAGGGGTGAACCGTTTGATCCAGGGAGAATCCTCCGCGCTGGAGGGTGCGATCACCACCTTGCCGCGGAACGATTCTTTGGGCATCTCCGCAGTGACCCTAACAATTTCCGGTAAAGTAACACCTGCATTGACGAGTGCCTGGTGTACATTCCAGACGGCGCCGTGTACAAATATGGGATCGCTGAGGCCGGTCAGACAGGATAACAAACGTTGTGCCTTCCCCAGGCTATAAGCCAGTAATACGGATACCCTTCCTGCAGTACTGTTCTTTAAAACCCAATTTTGTATATCTTTAAAAATTTCCGTTTGTGGTTTCCAGTCATAGATCGGTAAGCCGAAAGTAGATTCCGTAATAAAGGTGTGACACCTGACAGGTTCGAAAGGTCCACTCAGGCCATCGTCCTCCGTTTTATAATCTCCGCTCACCACCCATATCTCTCCGTTGTATTCTACCCGGATCTGCGAAGAGCCAATGATATGACCTGCAGGATGCAGGCTGACCATTACCCCATTAATAAAAACGGTTTCGCCCCATTCCACACTTTGATAAGGATGATCTCCGAGTCTGAGTTGCAACAAAGGTTTGGTGAGCCGGTGACAAAGATAGAACTGACTTCCTTCCTTGGCATGATCGCTGTGAGCATGCGTAATTACGGCCTTTTCCACCGGCCGCCATGGATCGATATAGAAATTGCCCTGCGGGCAAAAGAGGCCTTTATCGGTGAATTCTATGAGTGCCATAATTAGTTACAACCTGCAACCATCAAGCCAGCCATTTTATGGATAAATACATTTTATTACAGGGAAATGTTGCCCCATTAACTCCTAATAAACTCCTGTTATATTTCCGTCCAGTTTCTTAATGAAATACACTTTCTTATTTTCAAAATAATCCAGTGTCATGGTTTGTTTGTTGAGGAAGACGGGTTCGATGTCGAAATCGTTGAAGACTTTGTACTTTTTTTCGCCGATGCTGCCGCTCAGATTTTTCCCGTATTGCAGGAGCAATTTGGCAAAACGGTAAGTGGATTCATAACCCCGGAATACCATATCGCTGGGGCGGGAGTAGAATTTTGTCTTAAAATATTGCTGAATGGACTTGGTTAGGTTGTCCGATGAATTGACATAAAAAGGAGAGGAATAAATGATCTCCGTTCCGCTGTATTCGGGGCGGGTAAAATCAGTAATATTATCCCAGGTCGGCATGCCGATGAGGATGGCGGTATACGACTTATTCACAGAGGCAAAGGCCTGGCAGAGATTCTTTCCGAAATTTTCGTCGAGGCTGCCGGCAATGCAGATAGTTTGTGTAGTGCTGTCCAGGTAAGGAAGGAGAGAGGACGCTGTGAAATTATCCTCGAGGGTTATCACCTTGATTTTTAGTGGAACGGAAGCCGTTGATTTACCGATCTCCGTAAAATAGTTATGGAGACGGTCATCCAGCGAGCCCTTCCTTCGGAAAAAAAGGATGGGCTTGGTAGCATAGTTCCGTTGGATGAATTTGTAAATTCCTTCACAATGGGTGCGCAGCGTAGAGTTCAGGATGACAAAGTTCGGATTATTGGTGATTCCGCCATCATTGGGAAAGTTTACATTGATAAAGGGAATATTCTGACGGGCGGCTGCCGCAGCCAATTGTTGCAATTCTCCGGGAAGAACATGTCCGATGATCAGCTCCGTTCCCTGGAACTCCGTACTGTGAAGAACCTGCTGCAAATTTTGGGTAGTGGACCGGGTATCGTATATATGGACATCCAGTTCTGCATTTTCCTGCTCCAGGGAATCAAGGGCCAGTTGGGCACCCTCATAAAATTCCAAACCCGGATTAATAAATTTCGGAAAAACCTTATCGTAGCGGTAATTCCCCGCGGCATCGAAGGCGGAGTCAAGATATAAGGGAGCAAAAATTGCTATTTGGTGGCGGGCGGCGGAATCTTTGGAGAAACTGCTTCTATTCAAACCACCCGGAGTAAACAGGGATTGGTTGCCTGCATTCCTGTTGATGGAATCCTGTCGCCTGTTCAGGGAATCTGCACGGCTGTGCGCCGGACCGGTTTGTGCCAGGCCCATGGCATAGGATGCCCAAAAACAGAGAAAAAGTACAGCATATCGGAGACGGTTGTTCATACTATTCCCATTCAATGGTTGCGGGTGGCTTGCTGCTGATATCGTATACGACCCGGTTGATACCTTTCACATTATTGATGATCTCGTTGGAAATATCGGCCAGAAAAGTATAGGGTAAATGGGCCCAATCGGCTGTCATGCCGTCTACCGAAGTCACGGCCCGGAGGGCTACGGTGAATTCATAGGTCCTTTCGTCTCCCATCACACCAACACTTTTTACAGGTAACAGAATGGCGCCTGCCTGCCAGACGGCATTATAGAGATTATGATCTTTTAATCCTTTGGTATACACGTGATCAGCTTCCTGCAATAATTGTACCTTCTCTTCGGTAACTTCTCCCAGGATCCGGATAGCCAGACCGGGACCGGGGAAGGGGTGGCGTTGTAACAAATCATCGGGAACACCTAATTCTTTTCCCACCCGTCTTACTTCGTCTTTGAACAGGAACCGGAGAGGCTCTACCAGCTCCAGGTGCATTTTATCAGGGAGACCGCCCACGTTATGATGGGATTTGATCGTAACTGAAGGGCCATGTACAGAAACACTTTCGATCACATCCGGATAAATAGTTCCCTGTCCAAGGAGCTCAACCCCCGGTATTTTGCCAGCCTCTTCCTGGAAAACGTCGATAAAAAGTCTGCCAATGGTCTTACGTTTGGTTTCAGGATCGGTCTGACCCTTCAATTCTTTATAGAACAGGGCCTTGGCGTCGATCCCTTTTACATTAAGACCGATCGTTTTATAACTTTCCAATACCTGTCCGAACTCACTCTTGCGCAAGACGCCATTGTCTACGAATATTCCATATAACCTGTCTCCGATCGCCCGGTGGATCAGGGTGGCGGCCACGGTAGAATCGACTCCTCCGCTGAGGGCCATGATCACTTTACGGTTACCGATCTGTGCGCTTAGCCGGGCAACGGTATCGCTGACAAAATGGGCGGAGGTCCAATCCTGGGCGCAGCCGCAGATGCTTACCAGGAAATTTTTCAGGATCTTCTTTCCTTCCGTGGAATGGTAAACTTCCGGATGAAACTGAAGACAGTACAAAGGATTTTCACCGGCTTGTTTTTTGAAAGCGGCAAATGGTATATTTTCCGTATTGGCCAGGACCTCGAAACCCGATGGCATGTCCAGTATTGTATCCGCATGGCTCATCCATACCTGGGATAGTTCGGTGGTGTCCTTTAGCAGGATATCTTCCTGTTGTTTGTGGAGCAAAGCGCGCCCGTATTCCCTTTTGTTGCTGTTGGCAACCCGGCCACCGAATTGTTTGGCAGTCAGTTGCGCTCCGTAACAAATGCCCAGAACCGGCAATTTACTGTGCAGATAAGGAATATCCACCAGCGGCGCGTTGGCGTCGTTCACGGAAAACGGGGATCCGGATAGAATGATCCCTTTCAGGGAAGGATCAAATACCACGGGTTTTGAGAAAGGAACGATTTCACAATACACATTTGCTTCACGCACTGCCCTGGCAATCAATTGAGTATATTGGGAACCGAAGTCGAGAATAAGAATCTTTTCCGTCATGGTGCTGCGAAGGTAAAAAAAACCGGTCAATTTCCGGCTTGCTGTAACCGCCAGTGGAAAATAGCCGTCTTAATATCGGGGAAAAGTTTAATTTTTGCAGGGAATGAAACCAGTTTCCATAAACTACCGGCCACTTCTACCGACAACATATAACACATATAAAACAACTTAAAACAAACAACATGAGAAAATTCCTTTGGATTTTACTGGCCTTTCCGGTCATTTTTGGTTCCTGCAGGCATTATTTTGGCAAACGGGTGAAAGGGGATGGGAATATCAAAACAGAAGACCGTGCAGTGGGTACTTTTAAAAATGTAGATGTCAGTGGCGCAGCGAAAGTATATGTTTCCAATGGGTCTCCCTGTGCTGTAAAAATTGAAGGCGACCAGAACCTGCTTCAGTTTATCGAGGTTTCCCAGGAAGGTGATCAGATCCGGGTGCGGGAAAAAAAGGGCTTTCACCTTATGCCTACCAATGAGCTGAGAATTTATGTGACCGCGCCGGTTTATAACAGGATCGAGGCTTCAGGAGCCTGCGACATCCTTGGACAGAATAAGATCACCAATTCGGAGAACCTTGACCTTCATGTCAGTGGCGCCGGAGATATACAAATGGAAGTGGATGCTCCGAAACTGGCAGCAGAAGTATCGGGAAGCGGAAATATCAATCTCAAAGGGCAGACCAAAGATGTGTCCCTGGATCTGACGGGTTCCGGGCATGCTCATTGTTATGAATTGCTGGCGGAAAATGTCAAAGTGGACATTACGGGGGCGGGTTCTGCCGAAGTCTATGCCAGTGTGAAACTGGATGCGGATGTTAGCGGTGCGGGTAGTGTCAATTATAAAGGCAACGCAACCAGTGTCAGCCAGCATATCGCCGGTGCCGGCAGCGTTTCAAAAGTCAATTAAACCTGCAAATGTTCCTTATCATTTTTCTTTGGATGGGGATATCCGGAAGGATGGCCGGCAATGTTGAATTATGTGGAACTGTAATTTCCAGTGACGGATCCATAATTTCCAGAGACTCATCCCTATATCCTTTTAGGGAGGTCTTTGTCAATGCGATCTTTCGTTCCGTAGTCGACAGCGGTTTTACCCACTATTATCTTTATGGACAAGCCAGTCCCTGCAGTTTTGTGAAATTCGATTATGTCGAGTGGGTTCAATATGCGTTGCAGGAACCTGTAACGATAGATATACTTAACGAACTGGCTAAAAAATGTTATGAAGACCGGGGCCCGGTTATATGGGAACAGGGTAAACTGGACAGCGTTATTTGTTTAAGCCGGGAAAAGACAGATTCCTTGCTGGATCCTCGCCTTTTCGGTCCCCCAACCGATTCAACGAAAAGTCAGCGCCGTCAAAAAAGGGACCAACGTCAAAAATTTAAAAAATGGTCCCTTCTGCCTGCTCAGGAGCGGACTGTTTTTTATTTTTCCCGCCCTGAATTCACGGATGACGGCCGGTATGCGGTCATTGACCTGGAATATCGCTGCGATGCCCGTCTTTGTGGCATGGGAGCCACCTGTTTATTCAGGCATACGGACACCGGATGGAAAATGATCGGCCGGAAGATCCGTTGGGGTGGTTGATCTTAGGTATAGCCTATATTTGTCCAACAATTTTAACCCAGCATGTTCGAACAGATTGACAATTACGTTGCCAATTGTATTTCCCTTTCGCCGGAAGAGCTTACGCTTTTTCATTCGCTGTTAAAGGTTAAAAGAGTACGCAAACGGAGTTATCTGTTGCAGGAAGGTGAGATATGTGATTTCGAGGCCTACATTGTCAAAGGATGTATCCGGACCTATTATTTAAGTGATGAAGGTGCTGAAACCATATTGTCCTTTGCCATTGAGGATTGGTGGGTGAGCGATCTGTACAGTTTTACGGAGCAGAAGCCCTCCGGTATGTTCATCGAATCTTTAGAAGATTGCGAATTGCTGATCATCGACCATACAAGCAAGACTGAGCTATTTAAAAAAATACCCAAGTTTGAAACGCTCTTCCGTTTGCTGGTACAACGTTCTTTATTTGCCTTGCAAAAACGGGTTCATTCCCTGGTTACGCAAACTGCGGAACAACGTTACCTGGCCTTCATCGATAAGTATCCACAAATTATACAACGTGTCCCCCAAAACCAGATTGCCCGTTATCTGGGTGTTTCTCCTGAATTTCTTAGCAAAGTGCGCGGAGGGATGAACAGAAAAAAATAATTAAATTTATCAGGTAAAAATCAATCTGTTGACCTGGTCGATCTCATCCAGGACAATAGTATGTCCCATATTCTTATATATTTTTTCGGTAACATCGGCTCCCATGCTTTTCAGCAGGTCCGTAGTTTCGTGAACGCGTTCGACAGGTACGTGAAAATCCGGATCACTGGTCCCGATAAAAACCGGTGTTTTTTCGAAATCGCCTTTATAGTTTTCCGGATATAGTTTATCGCCTATCAGCCCACCGGTAAATGCGGCGGCTCCGCCATATTTCGCGCCATTCCTGGTCATAAATTCCAACATAAGGCAGGCGCCCTGTGAAAAACCCAGGAAATAGATATGCTCTTTTGGAATTCCCTGCTGGTTGATCTTTTCTACCAGGCCATCCAATAAGTTTAGCGCAGAAGAAAGAAAGGGTTCATTCTTCTGTGGCGGTGCGAGAAAAGAAAACGGGTACCAGGTATTGTCGGAAGCCTGCGGCGCGAACAGCGCAAATCCCTCAACCTTAAGTTGGCCGGCCAGCGAAATGATATTTTCCGCGGTTGCCCCTCTGCCATGAAGCATAATTAATGCTTTTGAAGCAGTGCGGATATCGGCGCCTCCTGTCAATATATTTTTATGGTGCATGTTTTTCAGTAATTATATTACTCTATTTCAAAACCGGCAATTTTTTTTCAATTTTGGCTCTTGCGGTTTCATATTGTTTGGGAAGTCTTAAATTTTTTCCTAACTCGGTTAAAGGTTCATCTACCGTGAAACCGGGATTGTCGGTGGCAATTTCAAAAAGTACGCCGCCGGGTTCCCGGAAATAAAGCGAGAAAAAATAATCACGGTCTATTTTTTGGGTGATTTGTAACCCTTTGTTCAGGACCTTTTCCCGAAAAGCCATTTGTATATTATCATCTGCTACACGGAAAGCTACATGGTGATTGGTGCCCTGGGCATTAGTGCCGGCTTTGCCATCCGGCGTCTCCAACAGGTCGATAATAGCTGCATCCGGTACGGCATCCGTAATGAATCGATAGCGGTTGCCTTCCTGGGATAACAAACGATAGCCGAAAATATCGGTCAGCACTTTTGCGGTAGGGTCTGTTTTCCGCAGGGTCAATGTAGTACTATGAAAACCTCTTGTGGCCGTTTCTTTTTTGATCTCATCCGTCTCGCGGGGTTTTCTGGTATCACCGGCTTTAGGAACGATCAGGCTGATGTTCAATCCGTCGGGATCCGTAAAAGAAAGATAGTTCTCTCCCATACGCTCGGCGACCGGGCTGAAGGGCACCTTCAGGTGTTCAAACCGCTGCTCCCAGAAAGACAGACTGCCTTCCGGTACGGAATAGCCAATCTCGGTAGCCATACCACTGCCCGTGCGGCCCTGACCCATACTTTCCCAGGGGAAAAAAGTGAGAATCGTGCCCGGAGTGCCTTCTTCATTTCCATAATAAAAATGGTAAGTACCCGGGTCGTCAAAATTGACGGTTTTCTTTACTAACCGTAAGCCAAGGACTTTTGTATAAAAATCATAATTGCGTTGGGCATTGCCTGCAATCGCCGTTATATGGTGCAAGCCTAAAATAGTATCTTTCATTTATAGTATTTTTAATTTCTTTAATTAAAAGCGTTTCGTATTTCATTTTCCAGCAATCCGCTTCCTCCTCCGTAATGCCGGATTAGTTTTGGAACTGGGGTCGATTTCATCAAATCTGCAGCAATTTCCTGTTCTTCTTCCAGTGTGACTCCGGTACACAGTAATATCACGTTATATTTTTCTTTACCCGGCATGTTCACTAATTCTTCTTTGGAAGTTACCAGCGTACCGGACCAATTTTCATGACTGTTGATCAAACGAAGCACCACTTCCATAATCCCGGCATGGTACCCTAAGGCCAGGATCTTTATCTTGATCTCATCCATATCTTCCTCCTTGGTTTTATTTCTTCTCTGAACAAATCGGCCTTCTAATGAACCGGCCCTTCCATAGGAATATCCATGATGAGGATCTCGGAATCATTTTCGAGTGCTTTGACGGCGATCGTCTGAGTTGCCCAAATGCCCAGCCCGTCCCGGGCGTGCAGCTCTTTTCCGTCAATCGAAAAAGAGCCTTTAATGATAAACGCATAGACGCCGTTGCCTTGTTTTTGCAAAGAATAGGCGATCTCTTTATTTTGCTCAAAATTGCCCATGCTGAACCAGGCATCCTGGTAGATCCAGGTGCCAGGCCCCTTTTGGTCCGGAGAAATTACCTGTTGAAGGGTATTCGGTTTTTTTTCAGGCGCAACTTTTACCTGGTCATAACGGGGAGGAGCGTTTAATCGGTTTGGGTACAGCCAGATCTGCAGGAACTTCGCAGGACTGTCCGTATTTTTGTTGTATTCGCTATGGAAAATACCGCTGCCTGTGCTCATTATCTGGACCTCTCCCTGCCGCACCACCTTAACATTGCCCATATTATCCTTATGCTCCAGGCTGCCTTCCAATGGAATGCTGATGATCTCCATATTATCATGCGGGTGTGAGCCAAAACCTTTTCCCCCTTCCACCGTATCGTCGTTGAGAACACGCAATACGCCGAAATTCATTCTTTTGGGGTTATAATAGTCTGCAAAACTAAACGTCTTTTTACTATCCAGCCAGCCATGATTGTCATGCCCCCTGGTTTCCGACTGGTGATAAATATATTGTGCCATTACTGCTGTTTTTATTATTAGCTTATTTGTTATTTGCAGTGTAAAGGTCCGATATATGGGGCTACCAGTCCATTAACTTAACTTAATAAAAAGAGTTAATGCAGGTTAAGATTTTGAAGGCAAGGACCCGGAACTAAAGATAGGCCCAGTGTCGCACCGAATCCGCCGGGGATCATCGAAAGGCCTGATTTATCCATTGGAAAATGATCGGTAAACGGGTGCGCTGGGGCGGTTAAGTTCAGGTGTAAATACGGTACGATATGCCCTGAAATTTTCTTACCTTTTCTGAAAACCAACTTTTATGGCAAATTTTCAGATTGCAGTAGTCAATAACTACTCTCCCCTTTCTGACAGCCAGGTGCAGGAAGTGGTGGATGCCTTACAGGTGCAGGTTCATCGTGATTTTGCACCAGCCTGGGGAATCGATGCGGACTTGACCTATTACGCCGATCAAACCCAGGTACCCGCTACCTCCTGGGTATTGGGAATCTTTGACAATTCCGACCAGGCAGGAGCCTTGGGTTATCATGACATGACTGCCCAGGGGCAGCCGCTCGGCAAGGTATTCGCAGGTACGGATGCCCAATACGGAAATTCCTGGTCGGTAACGGCGAGCCATGAATTAATGGAGATACTTGGCGATCCGGATATCAATCTGACGGTATTCCGCCAACAACAGGACGGGTCAGGCGTCCTTTATGCGTATGAAAATTGTGATGCCTGCGAAGCGGACCAGTTCGGTTATATGATCAATAACGTACTGGTCTCGGATTTTGTATATCCGGCCTGGTTCGAAGAGTTCCATCTTCCCGGAGAACAATTCGACTATGGAAACCAGATTACCAGTCCCTTTCAAATATTGGCAGGGGGCTATATCGGGATCTACAATATAACGGCCGGTAACGGATGGACCCAACTGACTGCGGATAATATTCCCCTGACTTACCAGATGCGTGCGCATGTGGGCAGCAGAAGGGAAAGACGCCGGACCCCCCGGAGTCAATGGTTGTGGAGCTCTTTTCGGAAGAACCGCTAGATCCGCCCTAGCCACCAGATCCACTGGATCCGATAGATTGGTCAGATCCATCAGAAGACCCGGGTTTTAAAGATTTACATATCTTACCCGTATCCAGACATCTTTATTCCTGCCCTTATCGTCCGTACAAGAGATTTTCACGGGGCCTTCCTCCGGTATAAAAAACTGTTTGCTGCCGGCTTCCCCGGCCTTGTAAAATTTATTGTTGATATACCAGTAAACTTTTCCGACATCGTTGCTAACCCGGCAACGAAGCTGGAGCGGTTCGGGATCCTTTTTGTTGATCAGGTACTCACTGCCGTTAGCCGGTGAGGTTACGACGGGACCCCCTTCTTTAAATACTTTCTCACAATTGGGGTTATGAGGAGGGATTTGTTGATAGGCAATACGGTTCTGTTCGAAGTATTCCTTCATATCGGATATAATGACCTTATACAATTTCTTCTTATATCCGTTCTCCGGCAGACAGCTCCGGCAGTAAGAGATTTTCTCATCGGCGGACACAAAGAATTCCTGGCGGTTATCACAGAGCCGGGAGGGCGAAACCAGAGGTATAAAAAAATCGGAAACGAGATTGGTGCAATGATCGGTTGGGGGCAAACCGGTTTCGGAACAGACCACGCGGAAATCGCAATCTTTAGGCTGGGTGAACCAGGTCTGGTCATCATCGTAATCGATCGTATTAAAAACCGTGAACAGCAAAGGAGTGGCTACATTGGCTCCGCTGAGTTCGGGAATCCCCAGTCCGGAAAAATTACCTACCCAGATCCCTACCGTATATTTTTTATTATAACCAATGCTCCAACCGTCGCGCCTGCCATAGGAGGTTCCTGTCTTCCAGGCGATCTTGGGAAGATGCATCGTACTTTCCCAGTTCAGGGGGAAGTCCGGCCGGTTGACCTTGGACAGGGTTTCGTTGATCATGAAGGAGGCCGCAGGACTTAAGATCGTTTTTGCTTCGGGAGTCGTTTTCCCGGTTGCCGAATCGGCATCCAATCTATAAATGGGTTTCACATACTTTCCTTCATTGGCAAAAATGGAATACATGCCCGTCAATTCTTCCAGTGTCGCGCCGCATCCGCCGAGGATCATCGAAAGGCCTAATTTATTCTGATCCTTTTTGACCTGCTGAAAATCACAAATTGCCATTTTCCGGATCAGTTTGTCCTTACCAAGTGCTTTCAGGCTTTTAACGGCCGGGATATTTAGGGAATGTTCCAGCGCATATTCCATCGTTACAAATCCATTAAACTTGCGGTCGTAGTTTTCAGGCGCGTAACCCTGGTAGTTGACGGCTACGTCTGTGATCATCATTTTTGGGGTGAGCAGACCTTCGTCAATACAAAGACCATACAACAAAGGTTTCAGCGTACTGCCGGGCTGACGGATCGCAGCCGCTCCATTCACCTGACCTCCATCTGTCGTATCGTGGAAATCCGCGCTGCCGACATAGGCAACTACCCGGTGGGTGGTATTATCGAGAACGATCACCGCTGCATTCCGGATATTTTTCAGCCGGAGCGTACGGGAATAATCTTTAACCAGTTTTTCGATCTTACGTTGGGTATTCAATTCGATGGTAGTATGAATAATCGGGCCGTACTTTTTTTTCAGTTTATAGGCAAGATGGGGAATGAAGCCGGGAACGGCTCCCCGTGTCGCCGTCAAGGGTTCGGAAAGGGCATCTTCTATTTCTTTATCACTGAATACTTTTTCCCGGGCGAATCTCCGAAGCCATTTATTCCGTTCTTCCACGATCCGGTTATTATTGCGGCCCACGACCAGGGTAGAGGGTCGGTTGGGGATAATGGAAAGAGCGGTGATCTCAGCCAGTGACAAATGATCGGGGTTCTTTTTAAAATAAAGGATAGAGGCCGATTTCACTCCTTCGATATTACCGCCATAAGGAACCTTGTTCAGATATAATAACAGGATCTCATCCTTGGAATATTTCCATTCCAGTTGGAAGGCCCGGAAAATCTCCGCCAATTTATTCAGGTAGGTCCTTTTTCTGGGTTCCAGCGAACGGGCAACCTGCATGGTAATGGTGGAGGCGCCGGAAGTACGTTTCATCCGGAAAAGATTCTTAAAAAAGGCGCGGGTAATAGCCAGCGGGTTGATACCGGGATGATAATAAAAATACTTGTCCTCCTTTTCTACGATGGTCTTCCGAAGGAGGGGAGAGATCTCCTGTAGTTCGGTTTTCATACGCCATTGCTGATCAGCGGTGAGATAGGCATGAATGACTTCTCCTTTATTATCCGTTACAATGGTTGAATAACTGATCCGGTCGGGAAGAGGGAACAGGACATTCAGCAGCAGGAACAATAAAAAAACTCCTGTTGCCGTGATTAGTATCCGGATCAGGTTCTTTTTCGTAAAAAAACGACCTGAAGAAAATAAAAGCCAGGTGGATCGAAAGAAATTCTTCATGTATCAATATAATAGCGAAATAAAAACAGCCATACTTTCAAACGCAAGTTCAATCAACCCCTGATCTGATCTTATTGAATTAACAAATTCTTATCGTACTCCCTATTGCAAACAGGCCTGCCCGTGATGTACATTTAACTCGTCATTCATTAACCCATTTCCGGATCATTTCCCCAATACCCAGCTAAAAATGCGGTCCAACAGTCACCCTCCCTAGCTTCGTTTCATTAAATTGCGGCATTCCTGCTTGTGTCCATTGCTTGTGCCCAGGCGGAGAACCGATTATTTTACCGGTATTTTCCGGGTAAACATTCAATTTCCTTGAATATTACCTGTATTTTGCCAGCGTTTCAAGCATAAAATTAGTATTCTATCTTCAATCTGACCTCTCTATGCGTAACCGATCCGGCATCGTAAGCTTCAAACGGGTTTTTGGAAATATAACCCGTCTTCGCCAACTCATTTGTTTATTTGCAGCCTTTCTATTTGTCTTTGGATGTAACCGCAGCATGGTTAGCCTTGATTATACCAATGCCAGGGATGAAGTGGCCTCTTTGGGCAATCTCATCTTCCGTTTTGACCAGTCCCTGATCAAGGATTCCTTGCTTGGCAGGTGGGATTCAACCCAATATGTAAATTTTGAACCAAAAATTCCCGGACGGTTCCGTTGGGAGCATCCAGATGAGCTGGTTTTTTCGCCATCCCAGCCTTTACCTCCGGCTACGACCTTCAAGGCTACACTCAAAAACGACATTTTGCAATACAGTTCCTATGGCCGGATCAAAAAGGCCGAAGACCTGGTTTTCCATACCCCCGATCTGAAACTGGACAATAGTAATGTTACCTGGGTCTTGCAGGACGAAAACAGCAGTACCGCCATCCCCCAGGTCGATCTTTATTTTAATTACCCGGTCAATCCCTCCACGTTAAAGGATAAAATGCAGATCCTGATCGGGGGACATTCCGTCTCCTATACCTTCCAGACCTTATCGGCCAGCGATAGGATTTCACTGCGTTTGGTAAACCTGAAAATGGAGGATAAGAACTACGATGCCAAAATATCCATTGACAAGGGATTGGTACCGGAAGGCGGCACCAACGGTTCGAAAGAAAAAATTGAACTGGAATCGACTATTCCTTCCCCTTTTGTCCTGGGCATCAATGAGGTCAATACCGAACATGACGGAGAGACCGGAACCCTGAAAGTTACGACCAGTCAACAGGTAGTTGTCGCAGGATTGGCAGGATATATCAGTTTTACCCCGGCGATTAAATTCACGGTGGAACCATCCGATGATGGTTTTGTGATCCGCAGCGATAACTTCGATCAGACAAAAAGCTATCAGTTGAGCCTTGCCAAGGGAATGCGGGGACGGATCGGAGGGGTGCTTCATGAACCGTACAATACGAATATCACCTTCGGGGAACTGGAACCTTCGATCAGCTTTGCCAATGGCAAGGGTGTTTATCTTTCCGGCAAAGGCGCCAGGAACGTGGAAGTGAAGATCATCAATGTGCCGAAAGTGAAAGTGGTGATCTCCAAGATCTATGAGAGCAACCTCCTGACAGCGCAACGGTATGGTTATTATCCGAAAGAGACTCCGGAAAACAACCGGAATGTCCAGTCGGATGGAGACGGAGAGGGAGATTATAGAGGAGGATATGACGACTATAGCGGGAGTGATCTCACCATGGGGGATGTGGTTTATGAGCAGGAGATCGATACCAGGTCCCTGCCAAAGAATGGAAGTAATCGGGTCTATAATTTTAATATTGCCGATAAACTGCCTGAGTTCAAGGGCATCTATCATATGATGATCCGGTCGGAAAAGAACTACTGGGTGAAGGACAGCCGTTTTATTTCCCTGTCGGACATCGGGCTGATTGCAAAAGAAGGGAAAGAGAAAATACTGGTATTTGCCAACTCCATTAAGAATGCATCGGCCTTACAAGGAGTTAATATCATTGCCTATGGTGCAAATAACCAGCTATTGGGCATGGGTTCGACAGGGGCCGACGGTGTTGCCGAGATCGCCTATACCCGAAAGGACATGGCAGGATTCCGCCCCGCGATGATTATTGCCAAAACCATGGAAGATTTTAACTATCTGCCCTTTTCGACGACACGGGTCAATACCTCCCGTTTTGAAGTGGGCGGCCGCCGTAGCAATACATCCGGTCTGGACGCCTTTATCTATCCGGAAAGGGATATTTACCGGCCTGGCGAAAAATTGAATTTCTCCGTTATTCTCCGCGACAAACAATGGAAATCTCCCGGTGAACTTCCCGTCAAATTGAAATTCCTGTTACCGAACGGCAAAGAATTAAAGACTTTCCGTAAAAGCCTGAATGCGCAAGGGTCCCTTGAAGGTAGCGTGGATATTGCCGCAACGGCGATCACCGGAAGTTATTCCCTGGAAGTATATACCTCAAACGATGTCCTGCTGGCGACCCAACCGTTCCGGATCGAAGAATTCGTACCAGACCGTATCAAGGTGACGGCCAAACTGGACAAACCCTGGCTGGAAGCGGGGGATGCAACCAAACTGAATATCCATGCGGTGAACTTTTTCGGGCCTCCTGCCGCCAATCGCAAATATGAATTCGAGGTCCAGTTGAAACAACGGTCTTTCAAACCCAAAAAATACAATCAGTTCGATTTCAGCCTGGATAATCTATCCTCACCGCAGGATAAAGTAGAACGAGAGGGAAAAACAGATGACCAGGGTAATGCGGTAGAAAAATATGAAGTGCCGGATATGTTGACGAACATCGGGCTTTTACAAGGAGTATTCTACGCCACCGTATTCGACGAAACCGGCAGACCGGTAAGCAGGAGCACTTCGGTAGATATCTATACGCAAAAGGTATTCTTTGGGGTGGCGGATGACGGATATTCTTATTATGCCCTGAACCAGACCGTACAATTTCCGATCATTGCGCTGGACCGGGATGAAAAAGTATTGAACGGGGTTGGATCCAGGGTGCAGGTGATCAAACACGAATACCGTACTGTACTGACCAAGAGCGGCAGTTATTTCCGCTATGAATCGCAGAAAGAAGACAAATTGATCAACACCGGGATCGTAACGGTCAGCGGAGAGAATACAAAATATTCCTTTGTTCCCAGGTCTCCGGGAGACTATGAACTAAGGGTCGCCATACCCGGTTCGAACAGTTATGTAAGCCGGAGTTTTTATAGTTATGGCTCCTGGGGCGGAGATAATACTTCTTTTAATGTTAATAATGAAGGACATATAGAAATCGAAACCGACAAGTCTTCTTATCTCACAGGCGAATCGGCCAAGGTTCTCTTCAAGACTCCCTTTAGCGGCAGGATGCTGGTAACGGTGGAAACGGATAAAGTGGTTTCTTATCAATATGTGGATGTGGACAAACGCTCGGCTTCCCTGGATCTGAAACTTACTGCTGACGCCCTGCCAAACGCGTATATTACCGCTACACTGATCAAACCTCATGAAGTATCGGATATTCCCCTAACGGTGGCGCATGGTTTCCAATCCGTAAAGGTGGAAGAAAAAGAACGTAAGATTCCGGTGGAAATCATGGCGCAAAAATCGGTACGTTCCCATACGCATCAGAAAGTAAAGGTCAAAGCGGCTCCGGGCAGTATGGTCACACTGGCGGCGGTGGACAATGGGGTATTACAGATCTCCGATTTTTCCACACCGGACCCTTATGCCCATTTTTATGCTAGAAGAGCCCTGGAAGTCAATAACTATGATCTGTATCCTTTATTATTTCCAGAGATCAGGGCGAGCCTGAGCAGTACGGGAGGGGATGCAGAGAGCGATATGAAAAAAAGGGTGAATCCGATGCCAGCCAAACGGATTAAGATCATTTCTTATTGGAGCGGTATAGCTCAGGCTAACGGGAGTGGGGAAGCCGAATTCGAATTCGATATTCCGCAGTTTTCCGGGGAAGTAAGATTGATGGCGGTAGCCTACAGGAACGAAAGTTTCGGTTCCAAAGAAGCCACCATGACGGTGGCCGATCCGATCGTGTTGAGTACGGCCCTGCCAAGATTCCTGAGCCCTGGCGATTCCATCACCGTTCCGGTGACGATTACCAATACCACGGCAAACAGCACCACCGCCAATGCCCGTCTCAAGATCAGCGGCGCACTCCAATCGATAGGTAGTAATCAGCAGTCTGTGAATATTGCTGCCAACAGCGAAGGGCGAGCTTATTTCCAGGTAGTGGCGCCTCCGGTGATCGGAGTAGGCAAATTAGAGGTGGAAGTGAGTAGCCTTGGCGAGACGTTTAAGGATGAAACGGAGATCAGTGTGCGGCCTGCGGCTTCTCTGCAAAAAATAACGGGTAGCGGTTCTGTGAGCGGTGGCAGTGCGCAACCCATAAGTTTCTCAGCTCCCGGGATCAATGATTTTATACCGTCAAGTGTGGATTATCAATTAGTGGTTAGCCGGTCGCCTGCTATAGAACTGGGCAAATACCTGAGCCGTTTGGTGGAATACCCATACGGCTGTACGGAACAGACCGTCTCGGCGGCGTTCCCGCAATTGTATTATGGCGATCTGGCCGATCTGGTAAGACAGAATAATTCGGGCCAAAAAACAACGGCCAATACCAATATCCTGGAGGCGATCCGGAAGATCAAAATGCGCCAGTTATATAACGGTGCGGTAACCCTTTGGGATAATGAAGGTTCTGAGAATTGGTGGGCCACGATTTATGCCGCGCATTTTTTGCTGGAAGCACAAAAGGCTGGTTTTGATGTTGACAAGAGCCTGGTAGAGACCATGCTGAATTATATCAACAGCCGGTTGAAGAACCGGGAAACGATCACTTATTTTTATAACAGGGACCAGAATAAGAAAATAGCCCCTAAAGAAGTGGTCTATGGTTTATACGTGCTGTCGTTGGCAGGTAAACCGAATGTGAGTGTGATGAATTATTATAAGGCGAACCCGGCCTTGCTGAGCCTGGATGGTAAATATTTATTATCGGCCGCCTATGCTTTGTCTGGTGATAAAAAAAGTTTTCGCGAATTCCTGCCTTCGCAGTTTGCAGGAGAGGAGTCGGTTGCGCAATCGGGAGGAAGTTTTTATTCGGATATCCGCGATGAAGCGATTGCCTTGAATGTACTGGTGGATGTGGACCCTTCCAATGTGCAGATACCGCTTATGGCCAAACATGTTGCCGATAAATTGAAACAACGTTATTGGTATAGCACCCAGGAGCTGGCCTTTAGTTTCCTGGCACTGGGCAAGATTGCACGGGAGGCCGGCAAGTCCAATGTCACCGCAGAGGTCAAAGCCGGCGGCAGTACGGTGGGCTCTATGGACGGATACGCATTACGCCTGGGTACCAAGGAATTAAAGGGCGGTAATGTAAGTATCAGTGCAAGGGGGAGCGGCCGTCTTTATTATTTCTGGCAGGCTGAAGGCATTTCTGCCTCCGGAGCCTACAAAGAAGAAGACAGTTATCTGAAAGTTCGCAAACGTTTCTTCGACAGGAATGGCAGGCCGATCAGCGGCAATACCTTTAAACAAAATGAACTGGTGATCGTACAGATAACGCTGGACAAAACCTATAGCACCAGTATCGACAACGTGGTTATTACAGATATGCTGCCGGCAGGTTTTGAGATAGAAAATCCCCGCACCAAGGATATACCCGGCATGGATTGGATCAAGGATGCCTATACGCCGACCGCCCTGGATGTACGTGACGACCGGATCAATCTGTTCGTCGATCTGCAAAGCAACCGCCAGATCTATTACTACGCCGTTCGTGCTGTGTCACCAGGAACCTACCGGATGGGCCCGGTGAGTGCGGATGCCATGTATAATGGGGAATATCATTCGTACAACGGCGCCGGCACGGTGAAGGTGGTCGAGTAAAAAAGGGTTAATGTAGACTGGTAATTTATTACCGGTAATTAGTATCTGAAAACAAATCATGCATGGTAATCTCCTTTTGCACGAGCCCCAGGTAATACGGGTTCTTTTTTGCGCCATGCGTAGTGATGAGCGTAAGGAATAATGTTTTGCGGGTTTTTGTTTTTTCTTTGAAAACCGCCAGCTTTCGTTGAAGTTCCGACGCATACATCTTATCAATGGTAAAATCAGAGAGCGTAAATTTGATTTCGCAAACGTTGATGCATTGATCCTGGCGGTCGATCAGGAGATCTATCTGGGCGCCGCTCTCGTTTTTTTGAGGCGAATAGCGCCAAATTGACTCTTCTGTGAGGACTCCTTGTATGCCGAGGGTTTTTTGAATTTGTGAAATGTGTTTTAGGCAGATCCTTTCGAAGGCCAGGCCGCTCCAGCTTTTCCAGGAAGCGGTTTCCGTCAGTCTTAGCCAGGTATCCGGCTTGTTGCTTCGGTTCTTTTCCATGAATTTCAGGTAAAAAAGGGAATACTCATCGGTTAGTTTATAAATAGCATCCTTCTCTTTTTTCTCAAATGGAATGAACGTTGTGATAAATCCGGACTCGATCAGTTCTTCCAGCCATTTTGTCGTTGTTCCACCTGTGGAAAATCCGCACACTTCCATGATTTCGGTGCGGGTAAGGCCCTGGCCTTTTTCTGCCAGTGCTTTGACAATGTTGATGTGATTAGATGCGTGATCAAACAGGGATTGGTACAAATTGCCGAATTCTTCCTTCAATTTTCCGTCTTTCGAAAAACAAAGCCGGTCGATTGACTGAGCGGGGCTTTCTCCTGGTTGTATTGATTTCAGGTATTGTGGAATACCTCCTAAACTCATATATATTTGCAGCAATTGGTAACGTTCCAGGGAAATATGCCGGCTTTGAAGATAGGCTTCTACTTCATAAAGATTGAAAGGTAGAAGCCTGATCTTTTGGGTGATCCTGTTGTGAAGCCCTCCTTTATTATTTACAATATTCCGGATCATCCAGGATGCCGCTGATCCGCAAACGATTACGACCAGGTTATCCTGCTTCGATGCCCATGTATTCCAGAAATGGCCAAAAGCGCCAAGGAAGCCGGATTTTGGAGTATGGATCCATGGGAACTCATCAAAAAAAATTACTTGTTTTTTAACTGTCAGCAGATGCGTTAAATAGGATTGCAGCGAATGGAAGGCTTCTAACCAATTTGATGGAATTGCCACATTTACCGGACTGTTCATGGCCGTTTTGAGTGCAAGACTAAAATTTTGCAATTGCTCAGATAATTCTAGCCCGTGTATTCCCGTGAACTCAAAGGCAAAGTGCTCTTCAAAAACTTTGCGGATCAGGAAAGTCTTACCGACCCTTCGTCTGCCATAAACTGCTATTAATTCGGCTTCCGTTGAATGTAAGGCTTCCTCGAGCATTTTTTGCTCCGCCGTTCTTCCGATCAGGACATCCATTTTTTCTATTTTTACTTAAATCATCCAAAAGAAAAGTTTTGGACGCCGATAGATTTTTATCCGAAGCCAAAAGTAGTAAAAAAAGATGGTTTTGGACGCCGATAAATTCTTATCCGAAGCCAAAAGTGATAAAAAAAGGCAGTTTTGGCTCTTTATAAAATATTATCCGAAGCCAAAACCTATAAAAAAAGATGGTTTTGGCTTCGGATGTAGCTTTTTAGTATGCTGATTTTTGAAAATCAATATATTATATTACCCCTTCTTGGTAATAATCAATTTCTCCGTTCTCAGCACCTTACCCGCCGCCATCACCTGAATCAGGTAATGACCCGGAGGATACGTAGAAACCGGAAAGGAAATTGATCCATTTAAAGAGGGCAGATTTTTTTTGCAGCATGCTCCCGGTGGATTTGGAATAATAATTCGTTCGTGCATGAATTCGTTTGCGCATGACTGGAATTTAATACATGAGCGGCAGCAAGGCATTGCTGGCAATGGAGGGTTTTTGGTAAATTTGCCGGCCCATACAAAAGATTATGATCGTTTATTCGGAACTGGATGACCTGGAATTACTACTCCTGATGAAAAAAGGGAAGGAGGCTGCTTTTACGGAGATCTATAACAGGTACTGGGAAAAACTGGTGGCAACCGGGTATTATTACACCCGGGCAAAAGAGGCGGCGGAAGATATTGTGAATGAAGTGCTGATACGTTTATGGAACAAACGGGAGGAATTGGAGGTCCGGTCCTTATCAGCCTACCTGGCAACAGCTGTAAAATTTTCAGTTTTCAAGGCCATCGCCCGAAAAAAGAGAAGAGAAGAGCTTTTGTCAGGTCAATTACGCCCGGAAGTCCACAATGAGACCGAAGAAGAGCTGGATGCCCGTTTCCTCAAAGACTTTCTGGAAGGAGTAGTGGAGCAATTGCCAGAGAAGGCCCGACTGGTATTTAAATATAGCCGGGAAGAAGAGCTTTCCATCCGGGAAATAGCCGGCAAAATGGATCTTTCCCCCAAGGCGGTGGAATATCATATGACTAAGGCCTTAAAAACTTTGCGGGACTCCATGAGTAAACTTACTCTATTTTCGCTTTTACAATTTGTAGGTTTTCTTCAATAAATTCCGGATAAAATTTTTTTCATGTTCAGAGTTCATCTGTAATAGAAAAGGAATTAAGTGTTTTTACCTACATTTTTAAGGGGTAAAATCAAAACCCTGCTTATCAAAAGCAATTAAATATTTAATAACTTGTACCTGAACATTCGGGCCATTGGGGCCACAAGCACTACCGGGTTTTTGCCCGATTTTTAACAGCAGGAACTACAGGGACTTGTCCGGGATCTCAATAACAGGGAAAATGAAGAAAAGCAATGCCTCAATAGCGATTTTGACTATTATCGGAATCGTACTACTCGACCAGCTCCTTAAAATATATATAAAGACGAATTTTCATTATTATGAAGAACGCCTTATGATAGGCAGATGGTTTCGGCTTCAGTTCATAGAGAATGATGGGATGGCCGGAGGCTGGAAATTACATTTTACCTGGGGAAAAATTGTATTGACCCTGATTCGTTTGGTGGCTGTGATCTGGGGTACCTTTTATATCCGGAAAATACTCCGGCAAAAACGGAGTTTGGGATTTATTGTCTGCGTATCGCTGATCTATGCAGGTATTCTCGGTAACCTGATAGATTCTACCTTCTATGGCGTACTCTTTGATAAGGGGGCATCATTTAAGGGGCCGCATGGTTCGGGTCTCAGATATGAAGGGTTGGCCTCTTTATTTTCGGCCCATAGTTATGGAAGCCTGTTCCATGGTAATGTCGTCGATATGCTTTATTTTCCTTTGATCAGGGGAAATATTCCGTCCTGGTTCCCTATTTGGGGTGGAGATCGGTTCGAATTTTTCAACCTCATCTTTAACATCGCGGATGCATCGATCGGTGCCGGAATTTTGCTGTTGTTCATTTTCCACAAACGATTTGCTCCCCAACCCAACAGGGACAATTCCATATCTTTTGGATAAAGATTCCTGCCTCTCCGTCACCATGCCTCCATCAGCGGATTTAATAATCTGCTGCAATAACCCCCTGATTTCTCCATTTCCTTAAAAAATGTCCTAAGCAGTTTAGGGGATCTTCCTTTCCGGGGGTACTAATGGGTATCATGGAAGAAAAACGCCTATACAAGCTCATACAGAAATATGCTGCCGGAACAGCTTCCCCGGAAGAAGAGCGGGAATTGCATCAATGGTACCGGGGAGGGGAAATCGGGGCCGTTGAATGGCCGATAGCTCTTACCGGGGAACAGCCAGCGGGAGGCCCGTCTTCGGCCGAACCGGGATCCCCCGGTCAACAGGATGGAGCGGGAAATCTTGTTGACCCGGGCAAGGCAGCCGCAGGGAGTGCGGACGAAGATGGCCAGTCGGCTCAGGACCGGCCTGATGGTCTGGGGGAAGCGAAAGAAGCGTTACGTCTCCGGATGTTGCTGCGTTTACAGGATCAGATGCACAAACAGGAGCAAATCCAGGTCTATCGTTTCCGGGGTTTGCGGGTGGCCGCCAGTATTATACTGGTAGCTGCGGTCGCCTGGATCGGGTACCGGTATCAGCGTTTGCAAATGGGAAAAAACACGGAATATGTAATGGTGCATAACCCTTCGGGGAAAATTCAGAAAATCCAATTGCCTGACAGCACCAGGGTCTGGTTGAATGCACAAAGTACCCTGCGGTATGCAAAGGAATTCGGCAGGAAGCGGGAACTGTACCTGGATGGAGAAGGTTATTTTGATGTAGTTCAGGATCCCGGTCATCCTTTTATTGTCCATTCCGGAACGCTTACCACTACGGTACTGGGGACGGTATTCAATGTCAGATCTTTTGCCGGTGAGTCGCAGGCCAGTGTATCGGTCATCCGGGGAAAGGTTCAGGTACAGGATAGCGCCAGTGTATTGGATGTATTGACTCCGTCCCGCCAATTGCAATTGGATACCCGGTCGGGAAAGACCCGGACGGTGACAGTCGACACGGCCCTGATTGCTGGATGGCAGCAAGGCAGGTTGAAATTCCAGGGGCAGAACCTGGAAGAAATTACGGCCTGTCTGGGGCGGTGGTATAATGTTCAATTTAAATTTTCCAATCCGGGCATGCGCTCCTGTCGGTATTATCTGAATTTTGAGAATACGATCAGCCTCGAAAATCTCCTTACCACTATCGGAGAAATGAATGACATGACCTTTCGCATCGACCAGGACCTGAAGACGGTTACGCTGGATGGAAGGGAATGCCAATAAAAAAAACCGCAACCGGCGGCAACCGGTTGCAGAATCAATAAAGTTTTACGTAATAAAACCATTATAAAAGTATGCAATTATGCGTTCAGGGGCAAACTATTTCCCCGACCCGGCCCTTACCAAATCCGCTAACAAGGATATTTATGCGTGTATCGATGACCATGTTATTTTTTATTACCCTCCTTGCTTCTTTAAAGGCCAGTGAAGGAAAGGCACAAAAACTGACCGAAGTAAAGATCTCTTTGCAGCTGCATCGGGTTTCTTTGAAGGAAGCCATGCTGCAGATCGAGCGGGTGAGCCCCTTTAAATTTTTGGCAAGGGCAGAGGATATTGAACATGAGCAGGATGTTACCCTTATGGTAAAGGATCAATCGGTGAGCAAAGTTTTGTCTTTACTTTTTAAAGGCCGCAACATCCGCTACAAACAGGTAGGCATCAATATCATCCTGAAAAAAGAAGAAAATACAAAGGACGGGAGGGATCTGTTCCATACCGTTAAGCTGCAACTTCCGGAGAAGTACACGCTCAGCGGTACGCTGAAGGCTAAAAAAACGGGAGAAACCCTTATCGGCGCAACCATCCGGGTAGCTAATGCCCAAACGGGTACCTCCAGTAATGAATATGGTTTTTATTCTATCGCCCTTGCCCCGGGCAATTATACGCTGGAGATAAGTGCGGTGGGCATGAAAAGGCAAACGATAGAGGTAATCGTCAATGGCAATACCGTGTTGAATATATCCATGGAAGAAGAGAGTAAGGACCTTGAAGAAGTAACTATCCGGGCGACAACGGCAGGCAGGAGCCTGAAAACCCCGCAAATGGGTCTGGAACGTATTACCATGAAGGAAATAAAAGATGTTCCGGTTTTGTTTGGAGAAAGGGATGTGCTTAAGACCATCCAGATGCTGCCGGGTATCAAATCGGCTGGGGACGGGAACAGCGGATTTTTTGTTCGTGGTGGTGCAGCCGATCAGAACCTGATTTTATTGGATGAAGCACCCGTATACAATCCATCTCATTTATTCGGTTTCTTTTCCACCTTCAACTCGGATGCGATAAAAAATGTTTCCGTTTATAAGGCCGGCATGCCTGCCCAGTATGGGGGAAGGTTATCTTCTGTCCTGGACATAAAAATGAATGATGGTAATAACCAGGACTTTGGGATAAGCGGCGGAGTTGGCCTGATCGCTAGTCGTCTTAACATAGAAGGTCCGATACAGAAAGACAAATCTTCCTTTCTTATATCCGGCCGCAGGACCTATGCCGACCTCTTTCTCAAATTATCCAGCGATACCAACATCAACAGAAGCCATTTGTATTTTTATGATCTTAATGCCAAAGCGAATTATATTTTCGGAAATAAGGACCGGCTATATGTATCGGGTTATTTTGGAAGGGATGTATTGAGCCAGGACAATGTTTCGGGGATCAATTGGGGGAACTCGACGGCGACGGCCCGGTGGAACCACCTGTTCAACAGCCGCTTATTTTCCAATACCTCTCTGATCTTCAGCAATTATAATTTTAAGATCTCCAATCATGTGCAGGGTAATGAATTTAATATTTTTTCACAGATCAAGGATTGGAATTTAAAAGAGGAATTGCAGTGGTATGCCAATTCCCGGAATACTGTCAATATCGGATTTAATGCGATTCATCATACCATACGGCCGGGCGAAATATCCGCTTCTAAAGACGCAGGCATCAATTCAATGGAGCTTCAACGCAGATACTCGCTGGAGAATGCCTTCTATGCTACCAATACCTGGAAGGCATCGGATAAATTAAGTGTCACTTACGGACTGCGGGTTTCTGCCTTTACGATTCTCGGCAAGGGGGACTATTATAATATAGATTCCACGGGTAAGATCACCGACACCATGCATTATAATTCGGGGCAGGCGGTAAAAACCTATCTGAACCCGGAACCCCGGGTAGCATTCGGATACCAGCTCAATGGTT